>JAYUOR010000546.1:0-3110 GCA_043760765.1 Planctomycetota bacterium
AGTGCCCCGCGCGCTGATCGCCACGCGAGGCCCCGTCGCTTCCTCCCGAAGTGCTCGCAACAGTGGCGATCGGAGCCTTGCTATGCTTCGCACGCGCACCTCGAAGGTCGTCGCCCTGGCGCTTTCTGCACTTGTTTTCTCGGGTATTGCGATCGCTGACGTGATCCTCGAGTGCTACCCGGCTTCCCTCACGACGTACCTGCCGACTGGAAAAACCAAGGTGCAAGGCGCGCGACCAAGGGCCGAGCAGCGCGGCGTCAACCTCGACGGTTCGATGCGCGCGGCGCCGGGCATTCCTGCTGCGATCGCGGGCAACCCGTTCGAAAACGTGTGGGGCCGGACATCGACGCTAGAAGGCGTGAGGCTCGATCCTGGGACGTACAGCCCCAGAGATGTCGACATGGGTCTGCCCGCACCGGGCTTCGTTTTGGGGATCGGGCGACACTATTCGGCGCAGAAGAGCGGGAGCGACTGTGGTGCTGCTACCGAGAACATCTGCAGGCAGAACCCACGCTGCGCGAACACGCCCCGGGCGCGAAGTTCGCACCCTTCGAACAAACTTCTCTGGATCGCGTGGCCATCCGCCACGCGTTGGAGGAGCCTGGTCTGGTCCGTTTCCGAAGGAGGTGGATTCGTCCACCCATTCGAAGCCAAAAAGTGCCACGCAAATGGTGAGGTGCACAAGCGTTGGGGGCAAGGCGCCGTCTTGCCGATCAGTTGGCGTGCGAACAGCACGGCGAGTCATGTAGTCTGGCGTAGGTCGGAGCGTGTTCTACTTCGCGCCCGTCGCGATGGCTCGATTGATCTCCCTACGGCGCAACAATCACGCCGGGCCAGTGTGATGTGCAACGACCTCCGGCCAGTTCCGACGCTGACTGATGGCGAAGTGGCCTTCATGCCCGGGGTAATTAGCTGTACCGCATTCGGCGAAGACAAAGGTGATGCCTCGCATGACTGATAAGGCGGATCGGGCCGCTGCAAGCCTGCACGCCACTAACGCGAGGCCCACATCCCCCCGCTCGGACCGCATCCTGTACAGCGGGGATCTTTCGTTGGATCGACAGGAACTGATAGTTCGAGGTCCGAAGGGCGAGATCGATCTAAGTTTGGGCGAATTTCGAATCTTCCTTCGTCTGGCCGAAGCCGCCGGAGGAATTGTAAACGTGCCAGAGT
This sequence comes from Planctomycetota bacterium, assembly GCA_043760765.1. Lineage (GTDB taxonomy): Bacteria > Planctomycetota > UBA1135 > UBA1135 > JADJQU01. Next base: position 1,174 of record JAYUOR010000546.1, read on the forward strand.
TGCTCGTTGCATACCGCGTCGACCCGAAGGAGGGGCGGCACTCATTAGAACAGGCGATCAGCCGGCTACGCACCAAACTGGCTCGCCGCGGAAGCAGAGTCACTATCGCATCGGCCTACGGCATTGGCTGGAGAATTGCCTGAGTCGCGAAGGGATCGTTCGGTTGAGGCACGCTCGCGAGCCGAAGAACGAGGAGAGCTTAGACGTGTTCCTCGCTCAAAGTCGAAACGAGCACTACCACCTAACCCCGAATGTAACCGTTGCGTGATATCCGACTGGATGTGAACGCTGCGTACGAGTCCGGCGGATCCATGTCGCCAGAGCTCTCGCTGTCGTTGAATCGCCCTTCGCGGATCAGTTCCGCGCCGCTGCCCACGCCCAAGGCGTGAGCGACGCAATGTCCGTCGACTTGGTCGTCGACAGTCTCCCGAGCACATCTTCGATGTACTTCTCGGGATCTACGCCTGCCTGCTTGCAGGAGAGGACCAGCGAATACAGTCGGCAGGCCACATCGCCGCCGCGCTCGCTGCCGAAGATCTGCCAGTTGTTCCGGCCGATCGCGAGGTGACGCAGGTCGCGCTCATCGTCGTTGTTGTGGATCGGGATGCGTGGGTCCGCGAGGAACGTGGATAGCAGCCCACGCTGGCGATCTAGGTAGACCAGCGCCTTGCCGAGCTGACTCTTGGGCACTGTCGAGCGCTTCAGCGACAGCTCTTGCGCTCGTGCGATGATGGTTTTGATGAGCCGCGCGCTGCGCCTGGCGCGCACGCGACCCCGTAACTCGACGAAGGCTTGGCGGTCCATGTGCTTGCGCTCTGCGCGCAAGGTCAGGGCGCGTTCCACCACGAAAAGCCGTTGAATCGGTGCAAGCACATACGCCGCGCTCACGCTTCCCGTATCGAGCGCCTGCTTGAATTTGCGTCGCGCGTGCGCCCAACAGCCAGCGCGCACGATGCCGTTCCGCTCGACGACTTCAGCGAAGCCCGAGTAACCGTCGGTGATCAAGGTTCCTGACCAGTCGCGCAGAAATTGAAGCGGACCCTCCCGACTGCGACTGGTCTTGAATTCGATAAGTACTTTCGAAGGGCCTGTCCCGTGCAGGTTGCGCCAGCCCCAGGCATACCCATCGCGACTGCCTTGCCCATCCTCCAGCCGCATCGTCACCGGTGTCTCGTCTGAGTGCAGCACCGGCTCTTCGATCAGTTCCTTGTGAATTTGCTTCAAGATCGGCCGCGCGAGCAGCTCATCGGTGCGCACCAGCATGTCCCACATCGTCTGCTTGGGCAGGTGCACGCCGTGGCGTTTGAAAATTCCTTCCAGCCGATGCAGCGGCAGGTGATCCGCGTATTTTTCCGTGACCACATGCGCATAGACCGAGGCTTCGTACTTGGCACCGTCGATCACACCTTCAGGCACCGGCGCCGTCTTGACGGCGTGGCCATCGAGGCAGGCGTATTTCTTGCGCACGTAGCGGCGCACCACGATAAGTGCGGGCACTACGTGACCGCGCTCGGTGATGTCCTCGCCAAGCGCGTTCATCGCCTTGCCGCAATCGGGGCACACACGCTCGGCCTCGGGGACATCGAGCATGATCGGATCGCGCGGAAGGTGTTCTGAAAAGTGCTCGGAAGCAGACCAACCTGGCCGAGGTCGATGTGCTCGGTTTCCCGGGCAAACGGCCTTGCTTCAAGATACGCGCGTGATTTCGTCGTGCGAAACTCTTCGACGCGCTCCGCGCAAACAGATGCCGTCGATGAGCAGCGCGAAGTCAGTGCTCGTGAATTCGAACGAAGTGCGCGATGCGCCGACGCGATCGAAGATTTGGAAGCGACCGTGCTCGAGCCGCTTGCACAACATCCAGTAACCCGAGCCGTCCCACACCAGGCTTTTCATCCGATCACGACGGCGATTGAAGAAGACGAACAGGTGACCTGACT
>JAYUOR010000547.1:0-8063 GCA_043760765.1 Planctomycetota bacterium
CGCCTCACGGAAGTCGTCTTGCCCGCACCCGAGCTGGAGGTGCTCGCGCGCGATCCGAAAAACCCGCTGGTGCTGCGCATCACGCGCGTTTCTCCGCACGGCGACGCCTTTCGCTACGACTTCGAATACGTGGGCCTCGAACCGGGCAAGTACGACCTGCGCGATGCGCTGCGCCACAAGGACGGAACACCGATTTCCACCGAGAGCGGCGCGAAGAACGCCGTGCCTTCGATTCCCGTCGAAGTCCAAAGCGTGCTCGCGGCCGGCGTGGTCAAGCCGCACGCGCCAGAGCCCGTGCCGCTGCCGCGCTTCGGTGGCTACCACGCGCTGATGATTGCCGCCGGTGTGGCTTGGCTCGTCGGCGTGTTTTTGATCCTTTTCGGCTGGCGCAAACGACACTTGGCGCGCGCCGCGGCGGAGTGGAGACCGCGCACGCTCGCGGAGCGCCTGCGGCCGCTGGTCGAAAGCGCCGTCGCCGGAAGACTCTCGCGCGAAGAACGCGCGCAGTTGGAGTTGGGCCTGGTCGCCTACTGGCGGCGCAAGCTCGGCCTGGAAGACAAGGAGCCCGCGCTCAGCATGGTCCTGCTGCGCGAGCACGCCGAGGCAGGTCCGTTGCTGAAAAGCCTGGAAAGCTGGCTGCACATGCCGGTCGCGCCCGTGAACGTCGACCTGCAGTCGCTGCTCGCTCCCTACCGCAACCTGCCGGCGGATGCGATCCCTGAGATCGATGCGACGCAAGCCGCGTCTTCGACGCGCCGCTGAGCGACATGGACTCGATCGACCTTTTCCGCCATCCGAGCGCGCTCTTGCTGCTGATCCTTCCGGCGGCGCTCTTGCTGTGGAACTGGAATCGTTCGGGCCGCGCGGTGGTGCTGCCCTTCGACCATTCGGACGGCCCGTCGGGCGCGTGGCTGCGCTTTTTCCTGCGCCTTTTCGAATCGACGCCCGCACTCCTGATGGCGGTCGTGTGCGTGTTGCTCGCCGGGCCGCAGGCCTGGGAGGCGCCGCGCTCCAAGCGCGTGCTGACCAACATCCAGTTCTGCGTCGACGTCTCCGGCTCGATGATGGCCAAGTTCGGCGATGGCGATCGCTACGACGCGTCGATGGCGGCGATCAACCAGTTCCTCGACTTCCGTACCGGCGACGCTTTCGGCCTGACCTTCTTCGGCAACAACGTGTTGCACTGGGTGCCGGTGACGACCGACATCTCCGCGTTCCGCTGCGCGCCGCCGTTCATGCATCCTGGGAATCTTCCGCCTTGGCTGGGGGGCACGGAGATCGCGAAGGCCCTTGCGGCCTGCCGCAAAGTGCTCGTCGAGCGCGAGGAAGGCGATCGGATGATCATCCTGATCACCGACGGCTACAGCTCGGACCTCGGTGGCGGCAACGACGAAGTGATCGCGCGCGAACTCGCCAAGGACAACATCGTCGTCTACACCGTGCACATCGCCGAGGGCGCGATCCCCGATCCGATCGTGCGCATCGCTTCGCTGACCGGAGGCGAAGCCTTCAAGCCCGAGGACACCGACGGCCTGAAGCGCGTCTTCGAGCGCATCGACAAGATGAAGAAGACGCGCATGGAGAAGTCGCAGGCGGAAGCCGCCGACAATCTCGTGCCCTGGTGTCTCGCCGGCCTGGGCTTGCTCGTCGCCAGCCTGCTCGCGCTGTTCGGGCTGAGGTACACGCCGTGGTAGACGAAGTGCTGGACAAGGAGTTCATCGCTCCGCTCGCGGCGCTCGCCGTGTTGGTGCTGGCCGCGGGCGCGGAAGCGTGGCATGGGCGGCGCGTGCGCCGACTTGCGCCGCTGGCCTTCGGCCCCGGCCGGCTTCCGTCCGCCTGGGCGAGGTCCGCGCCGTATCTGAGAGTCGCTGCGCTTTGCGCCATGACCTGGGGTCTGCTCACGCTGCTCACCCTGGAGCCGAGGCGCTACACGACCGGCATGTTTGCCGAGCACGCCGACGCCGATTTTCAGCACGTGCTGATCGTGCTCGACGTCTCCCCCAGCATGCGCTTGATAGACGCGGGGCCGGACAAGAAGCAAAGCCGCATGGCGCGCGCCCGCGCGTTGATCGAGTCGTTTTTCGATCGCGTGCCGATCGAACAATCACGCATCAGCGTCGTCGCGGTCTACAACGGCGCGAAGCCGGTGGTGGTCGACACCAAGGACTTCGAGGTCGTGCGCAACATCTTCGGCGACCTGCCGATGCACTTCGCCTTCCCGGCAGGCAAGACGAAGCTCTTCGACGGCCTGGAGGAAGCGGTCAAGATCGCAAAACCCTGGAATCCGCGCAGCACCACGTTGATCGTGATCTCCGACGGCGACACCGTACCGGCCACGGGCATGCCGAAGTTGCCGGCCTCGATCCGCAGCACCTTGATCGTCGGTGTCGGCGACTCGCGCGTCGGCAAATTCATCGACGGACGCCAATCGCGCCAGGACATCCCGACGCTCAAGCAGATGGCGGCGCGACTCGGCGGTACCTTTCATGACGGCAACGAGAAACACTTGAGTTCGAGCTTGATCGCATCGGCCGCGGGCCTCGAGGAGCGCGACATCTTCGAAAAGCTCACGCGCCGCGACTACGCCATGATCGCCCTGGCATTGGGCAGTTTGATCCTGGGCTTCCTGCCGCTGCTGCTGCACTTCTTCGGAACGAGTTGGCGGCCCGGCACGAGAACGAAGGCCTGGACGAGTCGCGACGAAGCAAAAACGCGCGAGTTGACTACGGCCGGCGCGAGCTGAAGCGCGCCGGCGCGTCGTGGAATAACCCGTCCGCGGGCTGCTAGACTTCTCCGCCCCCGCGGCGCCTGATGCAGTTCAACTCAACGACGTTCATATTCTTCCTGGTCGGCGTCTACTTCGTCTACTGGACGATTGCGCGGATGGAGCGGACCCGGTTGTGGTTCCTGCTGGTCGCGAGTTGCGCGTTCTACATGAGCTGGAACGCGAAGATCATCCTGCTGCTCCTGTTCACGGCGCTGATCGACTACTACGTCGCGCTGGCGCTGGCGCGGACGAAGGAAATCGGCTGGCGTCGCGTGTTGCTCGGGGTGACCTTGGTCTCGAACCTCGGCGTGCTGGCCTTCTTCAAGTACGCGGAATGGTTTTGGGAGAACCTGGAGGCCGTCTTGAAGTGGGCGGGCTGGAACCACGAACCGCTGCCCATGCTCTCGGCGTTCCTTGGAATCAGCACTTTTTGGAACAACGCGCTGACGACCGGCGCGGGCCGCATCCTGCTGCCGGCCGGCATCTCGTTCTACACCTTCCAAACGCTGTCCTACACGATCGACGTCTACCGCGGCACGCTTGCTCCCAGCCGTTCGTTCGCGAAGTTCTTCCTGTTCATCACGTTCTTCCCGCAGCTGGTCGCCGGACCGATCGTGCGCGCGTCCGAGTTCTTGCCGCAGCTCGACGTTCCGCCGCGCCACGACGATCGGCAGGCGCTCGCAGGATTGCTCTTGGTGCTCAAGGGCCTGGTCAAGAAAGTCGCGCTCGCCGACACGATCGGCGAATTGCTGGTCGATCCGATTTTCAATGCGCCCGGAACTTTCGGATCCATGGGCGTCGTCGTCGGCACGACCAGCGCCTGGTTCCAATATTACCTGGATTTCTCGGCCTATTCGGACATCGCCATCGGCGCGGCGGCCATGTTCGGCTTCGTGTTGCCGATGAACTTCAACCGGCCTTTCCTTTCGCAATCGATTGGCGAGTTCTGGCGGCGCTGGCACATGACGTTGTCGAGCTGGTTCAAGGACTACATTTTCATGCCGCTCGGCGGTCGCAGCGGCGGTCCGCTGCGCTCTTTCTGCGTCCTGGTGGGCACGCTGTTACTGAGCGGCCTCTGGCACGGCGCGGGTTGGAACTACCTGATTTTCCTGGGCACGATGGGCGTGTTCATCTGGATCGGCAGCGTCACGTTCCGACGGCACACGCCGGAGGAACGCGCCGCGCGTCCGATGTGGCTGCGCTTCACGCACCGCGCGATCACGTTCGTCCTGCTCGACTTTTTGATGATCTTTTTCCGCAACGGGACGGTGGCCGAGGGCAAACACGGCCTGGCGGGCTCGCTGGAGATGATCCGCATCCTGTTCGGCTTCGTTCCGAGCAGCGCGCAGTTGTCGCAGATGGGTCTTTGGACCGTCGGCCTCTCGGCCCTGATCCACTTCACGCCGCAGGATTGGTTCAAGCGGCTCGAGCTGCGCTGGCTCTCCATGCCGAGCTACGCCCAGGCCTGCGTCCTGGTCCTGTTCACCGGCATCCTCGGCGCGCTTTCCTACCAGCAACGGCCCTTCGTCTACTTCCAATTCTGAATTGAGCGCGTTCACCACCAAGACCGCCCGTGTAGGCATTTTCTACGTGCTCCTGTGCGCGCTGTCGCTCGGCGTCGCGCAGCATTGGCGGCTTGCATGGTGCGTCGACTTCCGCCTGGCGACGCTGCGCAAACTCGTCCAGGACGAAAGCCGCGCGCCCGATGTCCTTTTCCTCGGCAGCTCGCGCACGGTGCGCGGAATCCGTCCGAAGCTGGCCGAGGATGTCTTTGCCGGCGCGCACACTGAGCTGAAAACAGGCCTGAATCTCGCGACCAACGGCACACCTCGGCACATGAATGCGCTGACGCTCGAGGATTACCTCGCGCACCACAACCCGCCCAAGGTCGTGTGCATCGAAGCGGGCGACGCCGAGATGCTCAACTGGCCGCACCAGTTGCTGACGAACCTGATGACACCGAGCGACGCGCTGAGGGTCATCGCGAACTCGCCCTACTTCGTGCCGTTGCCGAGAGACTACGGCGCCAAGATGAAACTGGTCGAAGCGGGCAATGGATTCACGCTCGAACAGCGCGCCTGGCGCGCCCACTGGCATCTGGAACTCGGCTTGAAGACTTTGGGTCGCGGGCCTGAGGACATCGTGCGCACGGTCTTCAATTGCCTCGCGAATGGCTGGATGGCGCGCGGCAGCGATTCCTTCTGGCGCGCGCTGCGCAACCCCAACTTCGCCTTCGAACCGCCGATCGAGGAGCGCACGGTGCAGGAGCAGCTCGACGCCAACGGCTGGTACCACATGGATCCGAAAAACGAGATCCTGCGCGTGGGCAAGACCAAAGTCGAAGAACTCAGCGCGAAGCGCTCGAAGCAGGAATGGAATGCCAAACGGCGCAGCGACGCCTTCCGTGGCAATGAGGTCTACAAGGGCGACGTCTACTACACCGATCTCATCGCCAAGCTGTGCCGCGACCACGGCATCCGGCTCGTTTTCTATTTATTGCCCCCCTACCGCGAGATCCAGCTTTCCGAAGACCACGACAAGTGGCTGGAGAGCATCAGCGAAGTCTTCTACCCCGACATGGACGCGCTGCAGGAGCCCGAGAACTACGCCGACACCGGCCACCTCAGCGATCTGGGCGCTGAGCGCTACACCAAGGCCCTGGCGGCCTACCTGGTGCGCTGATCGTTTTCGAAGACAGCGACGGGCGCGAAGCGGCGGATGGTGATAACGTCGTCGAGCCGATGAGTCCGGCCGCGACCCACAATCAGCCGCGTGCCCGCGTCGGCCGCAAGCTCGCGCTGTCCATCGGCACGCTGATCGTGCTGCTCCTGATCGTCGAGCTGGCCGTGCGCACGCGGCAGTACGTCCATTACGGCACCTTCGGTGCGATGCACGTCTTCGAGCTCGATGAAAAATCAGGTCTGCTCATCCCGCCGCCTGGGCGCGTGACCAAGAACTTCACGATCAACGAACTTGGCTTTCGCGGCCCGCTGCTCGAGATTCCAAAGCCGGCTGGACGCTTGCGGCTCGCGTTCCTCGGCGCCTCGACGACTTTTTGCGCGGAAGCATCTTCGGAGGCGGCCAGCTGGCCTGCGCGCATTGCGGCCGCGATCCCCGCGCAGGTCCCTGGCATCGCCGTCGACTACCTCAACGCAGGAGTCGGCGGTCACCTGCTGGAGCAGCTTCAGAAGAACCTTGAAGTCCGCGTCGCGCCATTCGAACCCGACGTGATTTTCATCTACGAGGCGACGAACGATCTGACGCGCGACACGCGCGAAGTCGCGGTCGCGCAGCACGTCTACACCGGACACGCCGATCACGAGTCATGGCTGAGCGCGCACTCGCTCACCTGGTACCTGATCGAGAAGAATCTGCTGCTGCGCTCGCGCAAGCAGAACGCGAGTCAGGACCTAAGGCATCTCCAATTCGATCCGCGCGAGGTGTCGAGCAAGTTTCGCGCGCGGCTTGGAGCACTTTGCGACGCGGCGAAAGCGCGATCGAAACTGGTTGTGTTGATGACCTTTTCGACGCAGGCGCGCCGCGGCCAGGATCCAGAACGCTTGAACGACGCCTCCAACACGTCGTTCTACTACATGCCCTATTTGACGGCGGAGCTCTTGCTCGACACGTTCGAGGAGTACAACCGGGTCATTCGCGAAGTGGCCCTCGAGAAAGACGTGCTGCTGCTCGACGTTGCGGCAGCCGTGCCTGGCGACCGCGAGCACTTCAGTGATTCTGTTCACTTCAAGGACAGGGGCTGCGCGGTCTTCGCCGAGGCGATCCTCGCCGAGTTAAATCGATCCCCCCGCTGGAGAGCACTGCTCGCCCGCTAGCCGCCTTCGGGCCGGCCCCGCCCCCCGACCTGGGCCCCGCGCGGGCCCTTCCTGGCTCCAGAGGGGCCTCGCCTCCGGGAACCGGCGCAAGACGGTCGAAACCTTGGTGCCTGGGCGGCTAGGAGAGCTGTAGACTTGGCTCGCTTTCCATCGGGGCCGTCGCCGACCCTTACCTGTCGCAGCGTTGGAGTTCGTCATGAGAAAACTATTGCTGTTCGTCTGGCTGCTGCTGCCCGCCGCAGCCGTCGCCTACCACTACGGTCCGGGTCAGGACCGACTGCACTCCGACAGCGCAGCGACTGCGGCGCAGCGCGCGGATCAATTCGCCACCCAGGCGCGCGCACTCGCCGCGGCGGAAGGCGACGAGGCCGCGAAGAGTCTGTGGGCCCAGGCGGAGAGCGCGTACAGCGAAGCGCTCGAGAGCCTGCCCGACAGCAGTGTCAACGAATCGCGTGTGCTGCGACTCGAGCGCGCGAAGGCGCAGATGTTCCTTTCGAAGTTGCCCGACGCGCACCATGAACTCACGGCGCTGGTCGAAGAACTGACCGCCGACACTTCCGCCGATGCGAAGTTGCTCGCCGATGCGCGCGGAGCGCTGGCCAACGCGCAGTACTACCGCACCTGGCTGATGCGCCTCGAGGGCGCGCCGGTGGAGGAATGGCAACCCGAGATCGAAGCCTCGCGTCAAAACTACACGCTGCTCGCCGAACAGTCCGAACAATCGGGTGACGTGCTGCTCGCGAAGGCGAACCAGGAGAACCTGGAATCGTCGATTCGCCTCGAGCGCATGAACATCAGCGATCTGCAGGGCATGCCCCTGCCCTCGCAGTGACGCGGTTGCGGAAGTGGTCGCGGTCGCGGCCAAGGCAAGGGCAAGAGCAAGGGTGGTCAGAAGGTCAAGGATGCGCGCGGTGCGAGCTCCGGCCCGCCGCCTGACGGATCGGGTTCGTAGTTTTCTTCGTTCGTCAACTCTTCGGAACATCGTCCCGGAGCGTCGCGCACGCGGCGCATTTTCAGATGCGGCTCATTCAGCGCGGTTTCGTGGCATTTGTATGCGTGCTCGCCCCGGTTTCGGCGAGTGCGCAGATTCAGATCACCCAGCAGCTCGGTTACACCGACGGCGGGGATGACATCGCGATGCCGGCCGGCGCGATGATGATCGGCCAGGAGCCCGGCGAGGCAGGCGCAGACGGTGCGGCCGCGAACGTCCCGCCCACTCCGCGGCTGCAAGCGTTGCAGAAACTCGAATACGACCGCCGCCCCTCGTCGATCCTGGCAACATGGTCGACTCCGCCGAAAAAGCCCGGTGAGGAGAAGCCGTCCGCGACGGGCGAGAATGCGGGAGCTCCGACGCCCGACGCTCCCGTAGCGGAAAAGTCGTCTTCTGGCGCTCTGTCTTCGGGCTCGACCGCTGGTGGTGTCTCAGCAGCCGGCGGCTCCATCGCTCGGATTCGTCTCTCCGG
>JAYUOR010000548.1:0-3106 GCA_043760765.1 Planctomycetota bacterium
CCCAGGCCGGGTCGCCTGGGAATAGGCGGCGCGTCGAGCGCTCGAAATCGACCAGACCGGCAGAGCCGTCCGCTGCAACGATGACGTCACGCGGCGGCAGCGAATGTCTGGCAATCCCGCGCCGGAGCATTTGTTCGACCAGGCTCCGCAGGCTTGCCATCGTGCATTCCGAGACACTCTCGCATTTCGACATGGGCGTGCCAGGCACGCGTGACATGATGACCGTCTTGCGATCCAGCCCGAGTGCGAGCAGGGTCGGCACCCCACGGAGACCGGCGAGTCGCCAGAGCGCTGCTACCTCCCGGCGTACGTGGCAGGCGGAGTCGCGACTCGATCCGAGGGTCTTGTACACGCGGTCCTCGTAGATGAGGACACGATTCTTTTGAGTTTCGTGGACGAAGAGGGGCGCGTCGCTCGCAGGCCCGCTCAAGGGGCTGGCTAGTGTTGGAAGGGCCATGGGCTCATGTCATACTACCGTCTGCGACCCGCGCGCTCGCGTGTCGTCCTGCGCCCGCCCGCGGTCCACCGCCACCCCCGACCCCACGACTCGTCAATCCTGGCCGGAGCCAGCACAATATGCCTGACGTCCTCGCTGCCGTTCCGCCAGGAGTGCGGCCGATCCTCGCATCCTTGGCCTGCCCTTGGTGCCACTCCGCCATCGAGTCGGGCGCGTCCGGCCTGCGTTGTTCGAAATGCCCGGCCGAGTTCCCCACGCGCGACGGTATCGTCGATCTTGCGCGCCGCGGGACCGGCGAGACCTGGGGCGCAGCGGACTCGCTTGCCTCGAGCCAGGGCTATCAAGAGGCCTACGCAGCGCTCGACCGAGCGCAGGACTACAACCGCGGCTACGAGGTCCGTTTGCTCGCACGCTTGAGCACGATGCGCGAGCGGAGCCTCATCGCGCGCCTGATGGGCAGTCGCGGGAGGGTCGGGACCATGCTCGAGTTGCCCTGTGGCGGCGGAAGACTCAGCCCGTCGTTCGCACCATGGACCGAGTCCCTGATCCAGGCGGACACGGGTTGGGGCCAACTCTTGCACGCCAACCAGCGTCCAGCGCTTCCCACGCCGCGCCTGCTCATGGCGGCGTCGGGCTTCCACGTGCCTTTCCGGGACGCGAGCGTGGATGCGGTCGCCTGCGTTCGACTCAGCCACCACTTGCCCACGATCGAGGAGCGGCACCGACTCCTGCACGAACTGTTGCGTGTGGCAAAACTCTATGTCCTCATGACCTTCTTCGACCAGCACTCCATGAAGAACCGCGTGCGGAAGTTTCGGAGCCTGCCGCCGAAGATGACCATGACGATGGACGAAGTTTCCGGCATCGCCGCGCAGCACGGTGCGAAGCTTGTCGCCGCTCCGATGGTTTCCTGGTTGAATTCAGGCCACCGCTACGCGCTCATGGTCAAGGATGCATGATCCTCGACTCGTCGCTCTTTCGGTGAAGCGGTCCTGCGCCCGATGGACCAACCCGAGATTTCGGCGGGGTGGATCGATGGGTTAAGCCGTCCGTGCATGCGGATGGGGATTTCGGGACGAAAATGCGGCAACCAGCCTGCAACTGGACCTGAGCGGAGGGACCAACTGGGTGCGCCGCTTTCCAGGCAACGGCTTTGGCCCCGAAGTCGGAGCTGGCATTGCCGCGCCAGGGAATCGAGTCGTACTCGCAGGCACGACGCACGCCACACCGAAACATTGACTCTGACGCGCTGCAGATGCAAATCGACGTGAGCGACGCTTCGCAGGCGTATCTCACCGCGAAGCTGAATTCGCTGGGCTGCACGCCGCGCATTGGCTTAACCGACGTGTCGCAGGCTAGCGCGAATTCCGGCTTCGCGCTGCTGGTCGAGCAGGTGCGAAACATCAAGCCCGGGCTGTTCCTGTACTACGTGAACGGCGCGGCCGCGACGCCTTCTGACGGCGGCCTGGTGTGCCTGGCTGCTCCAGTCCGTCGAACGCTGACCGCCCTTTCCTCCGGAAACCCCGCGCCGGTCAACGACTGCAGCGGTGTCTATTCGATCGCCCACATCGCATTCGCCGCGGGCTTTCTCGGGGGCGGCAGCCCGATCGCCGCGCTGCAGATTCCAGGAACGGCCGTCTTCACGCAGCTGTGGGTCCGCGACGCCCGCATTCAGCGCGCCGAACAACGTCACGCTGTCCAACGCGTTGCGCTACGTCGTCTTTCCCTGACCTAGAGCACGCGAATTCCCAACCATCGTACAAGGGGCCACCACGACAACCCGGCGCGCGTGGCGCTCCTGCACGGCGATCACTCGCCCAGGAGGGCCAGCTCGTAGATGGACTTGTACTGAACTGCGACGGCAACGCGCGCCGCCTCGTAGATCTGCTGGGTTCGCTGCGTCCGCCAGAAGATCTGCACGGCCTGCTTGATCAGCCAGCTGAAGTCGGGACGTGTGCCGGTCGGGCGCGGCACGAGGTCGATCGCCTTCGACTTTTCGATGGCGGACCAGAGCATCCGCGCAGCGACGTCCTTGATCTTGGGGTTCAGCTTTGTCGGCGGTTTGCCGGGATAGAAGAACTTGCACACATCGATGACGTAACTGTCGTCGCTCATTTGGAGAGTATGGATCCGGGGATAGGGGACTCGGGGATCAACTCCTGGTGCGTCTCCCCGACGTCCGCAGGATAGCGGCGACACCGGGCTCCGGGCAGGCCATTCGAGTTCAGAACCTGACCGCAAGCGCTCGGTCAACCGTGCGTGGATTGGCGAAACGCGAGTGCGCAGGATTGAAAACGGCGAATGGGACTTCCAAGCCCATGATCATGCCTTCAAGGCAGCACCGCCGAGGTGGGTGCGGGCCGCGAAGCGGGCCTGTTTTGCCGGTTTCTGTGGATCTAGACGCGCTTCCTTGGCGACAGCCGTTCATCCAAATGCGCTCGAGCGGCAGGCATTGGCCCGGGTTTCGATGCGTCGGCACGAGCGCACGCAGAGCGTGCGCGCGGGCGGATGCCCGCTGGCGTCCATCTCATGCGCCGAAGTCCGGGGCTTCCCTGACGCGTGAGCGCGCGGGGATTGGAGGCTCGCTCGGCAGTCCGAGAGGATTGAGGGTCTTTCGGACGACGACTCCGTCGCTGATCAGAGCGATCA
>JAYUOR010000549.1:0-8048 GCA_043760765.1 Planctomycetota bacterium
CGCCACGCTGTTCCGCCAGAGCGATGTGCCCGAAGTGCAGGAACTCACCTGGTTGCTCGCCTGCACCGGCGGCATGGGCGTGCTCGAGCGCGCCGTTTCCTATAAGGAGAAGATCGAGCGCGGCCTCAAGCCGAACATCGGTCTGTTCCTGTATCCGGGGCTGATGGCCGCCGACATCCTGGCCTACGACACGAGCTTCGTTCCCGTCGGCGCCGATCAGGTCCAGCACGTCGAGATCGCCCAGGATCTCGCAGCGTCGTTCAACGCGATCTACGGCGACGTCTTCAAGAAGCCTCAGGCGCTGCTCTCCAAGGAACACTCCAAAGTGCCCGGCGTCGATGGGCAGAAGATGAGCAAGAGCTACGGCAACTCGATTTGGATCTTCGAGAGCGGCAAGCCGTTGTCGAAAGCCGTCGGGCGGATCACGACGGATTCGCGCGCGCCCGAAGAACCCAAGGATCCCGCGGGGGTGCTGCTGCTCGACTTTCTGCGTCTCTTCCTCGACGAGAAGGAATTCTTGGAGTGGAGCGAACGCGTGCGGCAAGGTGGCAGCGGCGCGCCCGGGTACGGGCATCTCAAACAACGCTTGATTCAGGCCATGGAAGAGCGCTTTGCACCCGCGCGCGCACGGCGCGAAGCGCTGCTGCGCGATCCGGCCGAGGTCGACCGGCTGCTCGAACGCGGCGCGCAAAAAGCTCGCCCGCGCGCCGTGGCGGTCCGCGACCGCGCGTTCAAGGCCTGCGGGCTGCGCTGAACCCAGGAGAACCAACATGAAGACGCGAAATTTTTCACGGGCCTGGCTCCTCGCACTGCCGCTGTGCTTCGCAATCGCGCTTGCCTGCACCACGACCGAGCCCGCGGCGCCGCCTGAGCGCACGGCTGAAGCCAAGGCCGAAGCTGCGCGCCTGTGGACCAAGGAGTTTCAGGCGAAGAGCATCCTGATCGCGAACGAGATCAGCATCGAAGGCCCGCCCGGCCTGATCGAGCACGTTGCGATCAAGCAGCAGCCTGAGCAGACGTACGCCGTGAAGACCATCGCCGAAGGATTCCTCCAGGAGATTTCTGCACCCGCCGAGGCCGCGAATCCGATCGAGATCCAGATCGACAATCTCGCGATCTATGCCGTGCGCAACGCGCGCATCCTGGAGCGTGTCAGCGCCGGCCCCGTGCGCATTCGCGCGCGCGGCGAGGTCATGTGGAAGAACCTCGATTCGGGCCAGGAGCAACGCGTCGAAACCCTGGAACTCAACGGTCCTCCGGCGAAGTGAAGCTCGCTCTTGTTGCGCTGCTTGGAATTGGATTCGCCGCCTGCGGCGCGCCGAGCGGCATCGACGCCTACGGTGACCGCGAGCATTCTCCGACTGCGCTCCGAACCGCGCTGCTGCCCGATGTTGTGACCGCGCGTACGGCCCTCGACGCCGGCGACGCGATCGGCGCGCGCAAGATTCTCGAAGGGTTGTGCAGTCGCGCTCCGGCGGATCTGGCCCTGGCGATCATGCTGCAGGAAGCGGAGATCAGCGCCGGCGAGGACCTTTCGGCGCTGCGCGAGCGCTACCTCTCGCTGGCGAGGGAGAAGGACGACGCCAATGCATGGGTGCTCGCCGCGCGGCTCGAGGCTACGCCGGCCGAAGCCCGAGCTCTGCTCGAGCGCGCCACGCGTTTGGACCCGAAGAATGTTTGGGCCCACTACGCTCAGGGCTTCGTCGAAGCGCGCGACGGATCGTGGAGCGAAGCGCAGGTGCACCTCAAGCAGGCGCTCGAACTCGACCCGGCCAATCTGCCCGCACGGCGGCTGGAGGCAGCGCTGTTGGCGCGCGATGGCAAGTTCGAAGAGGCGCGGGTCGCCTTTGGCGCCTGGCTCGAAGCCTCGAAGGACGACCCGCGCGTGGAGCCGGCGTCGCGCGTCGCGGTCGAACTCGACTTGGCGATCGTGGAACTGGAGGCGGGCGAACCGCGGGCCGCTCGCACTCGGCTCGCGGCACTACCGGTGGGTTCGGATGCAACGGGCAGCGCTGCCCGGCGGTTGTGCATCCTCGCGGCGACAGAGCAGTCGCTCGGACATTCCGAACTCGCGCTGGCGGCGGCGCGCGAATCCGAAGCGATCGCGCCGCAGTCGGTGCTGCCGAAGGTGCAGCAGGCTTTGCTGCACGAGGAGTGGCTCAAGGATCCCGACGCGGCCAAGGCAGCGTGGGGCCGAGTGCTCAGCGAAGCGCGCACGAGCGGCGATCTCAGCGATCTGATCCAGAGCATGCGCGCGCGCGTTGTTCTCGAGCGCCTCGACGCGGGTGTGCCGAGCGCGAAACCCGCGCGCTGAGCGGGATGCGGCTCGCTGCGAGGGAGGTCCCTAAATCATTGTAGGGACGCGCTTTGCGCCAACGGGGCGCTCCTGTGGCCGGCGCAGGTCCCGAGTCTGGGGCTCTATTTTGACGTAAACGAATTTGCAGCAAGTATTTATGGAAAGTGCTCCAGCGATCCCTGCGCGGGCTCCGACGGATAGCCGGCCCCAGTCCCAATCCAGGCCAACGGTCGCAAGTTCTTACTTGACCAAGGGATAGTGCCGTTCGATACTCCCCCCCGCGACCTGGGCAGGCGGCTGTCCGCCGGGCGCGATCCTACCGAGGCAAAGGACCGCTCCATGGCGGCGCGCGAACCCCAGACCATCACCAAAAAGGAGCTCGTCAACCGCATCGCGGAGAGCTCCAAGCAGACCAAGGTGGTGGTCAAGGAGATCGTCCAGCAATTCCTGGACGAGATCGTGCAGGAGCTTTCCATCGGCAACCGCCTGGAGTTCCGCGAGTTCGGCGTGTTCGAGGTCAAGGAACGCGCAGCGAGACTGGCGCAAAATCCCCGCACGCTGGAGAAGGTCGAGGTGCCGGCGAAGCGGGTGGTGAAGTTCAAGGTCGGAAGGCTGATGCGCCAAAACGTTGGGGATGACGACGAGGATCCGACGCCGGTCGCGCCTGCCGTGCCGGTCAGGGTTGCGCCGGTGGTGGTGCAACCGACTCCTCCGGTCGCGCCGCCGAGTCCGCCTAAGCCGCCGCCGTCGAACTCGCCGTTTTAGGCGGTGGGGGCGCCGGTGGGGATGCTCGGTCGGCGGTGAGGGGTGATCGGTGACCTTGCCAGTACGGAGCGAGGCACCCTTCCAGACTGTTGCGTCTAACCACCGGCGCCGTGCGAGCAACGGCCACGTCGAGCTGAACCGGCAACGGCGCTGGGGACGCCCCGGCGGCAACAGTTCGGCAAGGTGCCAGGCTCTCGACACGTGGGACCGCGCAGGCGGCAAGAATTCTTGAAGGTACCGGGTGGCTAGCGGGCGGGCTTGCGGACTTTGGGCTTGGAGGGAGCCTTCGCGGCGGTCGCTTTGGCCAGGGCTTGCTCGACGTCGGCGAGCAGGTCGGAGACGTGTTCGACGCCGACCGATAGACGTACCAAGCCGTCGGCGAGACCGGCGGCGCGGCGGGCTTCGGCGGGGATGCTGGCGTGGGTCATGCTCGGAGGGGTTTCGACCAGTGACTCAACGCCACCGAGCGACTCGGCCAGCGTGAACAGACGCGTGCTGCTCGCAAACGTGTTGCCCGCGCTGACTCCACCGCGCAATTCGAACGAGACCATGCCACCGAAACCGCTCATCTGGCGCTTGGCCAGGGCGTGCTGCGGGTGGGAGGCGAGGCCCGGATAGAAGACGCGCTCGACGGCCGAATGCGACTCGAGGAAACGCGCGATCGCCATGGCATTGGAATTGTGCCGATCCATGCGCAGCGCCAGTGTCTTCGTGCCGCGCAAGACCAGGAAGCAATCCATCGGTCCCGGTGTGCCGCCGGCGGCGTTTTGGAAGAAAGCAAGTTCCCCGCGCAGCGCTTCGTCGCGGCCGATCAGTGCGCCGCCGACCACGTCGGAATGTCCGCCGAGGTACTTGGTCAGCGAATGCAACACGAGGTCGGCGCCAAGTTCGAGCGGTTGCTGCAGATAGGGCGTCGCGAAAGTGTTGTCGACGACGAGCAGCGCGCCCCTCGCATGAGCCAGCTTGGCGCTCTTGGCGATGTCGCAAATTCGCAGCAGAGGATTCGAAGGCGTTTCGAGGTAGACGTAGCGCGTCTTGTCCTCGATCGCGCGCGCGATCTCGTCGGTCTTCGTCGTGTCGACGAAGCTGAAGCGCACTCCGTAGCGCTCGAAGATGCGCTTGAACATGCGATAGGTGCCGCCATACAGGTCGTTGCCCGCGACCACGTGATCGCCCGGCACCAACCGATCGCACAATCCGTTGAGCGCGGCGAGACCCGACGAAAAGCACAGGCCCCAGGCCCCCGCTTCGAGCGCGGCCAGATTCTCCTGCAGCGCCGTGCGCGTCGGATTCGTGGTGCGCGAGTACTCGTAGCCCTGACGCGGCTGCGCCGGCGCGTCCTGCTTGTAGGTGCTCGTGAAATAGACCGGAGTCATCACCGCGCCGTTCTGCGGATCGGGCTCTTGGCCGGCGTGGATGGCGAGGGTCTCGAATCGATCCTGCGGACGGGGCGTGGTGGACATGTGCGTGAGTGTAGCGTCCACTTCCCGTGCGCCGCTTCCTGTGCGCTCGCGCAGTACAATTCCGGCTTCGCACAGCGAAATCCATGACGGACGCCACGCCCCAAGACTGTCCTGCGCGCGTTTGGCCCGCCGTGTTGGTCGCGATCGTCCTAGCGCTGGTCGGCGCGGCCAGTGTCTCCATGGCCAAGTCGATGGGCTACGACGAGGCGATGCACGCTGAGCTCCCGGCGGCGCGCATGGCGGTCGCAGCTCAGCTGGGCGAGGGCGCGAAATTCTTCGACGGGCTGCTCGATTGTCAGCAGTATCCATTCGGCTATCCGCTGTGGCTGGCACTGTTGCAGTCGTTCACCGGCGTGTCGGAACTCGCCTGTCGCGCCAGCGGACGCGTGGTCTGGGCGATCGCGTTGCTCGGGATCTTCCTGGTCGTGCGCGAAGTCGCGAACTCGCTCGCGCGCGATCGTGCGCTGCGCGCGGGTTCGAACGAAGCAGCCGATTCGCGCCTGGCGTGGGCGCCGTGGATCGCCATGGGGCTTGGCGCGCTGTCTCCGCTCGGGCTCGACTATTCGGGCACGCTCTTCCTAGAGGTGCCGTTCACTGCCGCGGCTGTGTTCGCGACACTGTTTTGGCTCAGGCGCGGAAGTCCAAAGATCAAGAATCGCGCTCGCAGCGAGGTGCTCACAGGGACGCTGCTGACGCTCGCCTTCTTCACCAAGTTCAACTACGGCGGATTGCTGGCCGCGGGTTGCGCGCTAGATTTCGCGCTCGAAGGATTCTCAGCATTTCGAGCGCAGGCATTGCGGGCCTGGGTGCTCAGCGCTGCGCGTCTTGCGCTCGTTCCCGCGATTGTCTGCTTGTGGTGGTTCGTGCTGCCGCTGCCCGGCGGCAGCGAAATGGCCGCCTCGCATCGCACGGCGTTCCTCGGATTTCTCGGCGGCAATCTGCACTTCCGCGCGGTGGCTTGGCCCGCGCGTGTGTTCGACTGGGGCGCGGGCGTTTTCATTTCTCCGCGCGCATTCTTGCTCGTGGTGCTTTTCGCGCTGATCGGTTTTCGATTCTGGCGCACGCGCGAAGTGCGCACGCTTGCGATGCTGGGCCTTTGCTGCATCGTTCCGGTAGCGCTGCATCCGTTCCACGAGGATCGCTTCCTCTTGCCGGGAGCGCCATTCCTGTGGGCGCTCGCCGCGCTCGGCGCGAGTTCGCTTTTGCCGCGCGCTATCATGCCGCGCGTTGCGCTGCTTGCCGCGCTCGTACTCGCTTGCGGCGTGCGCGCCGATCTCGACACGCAGCGCCTGATGGACTGGGGCGTTCCGCCGACGGACACGCGGCCGGAAATCGTGGAGTATCGCCGCGCGATCCTGGCTGAAAAGATCTCGCTCGCGCCCGGAAGGCGCTTGGATACTGCGGGCATGGGGCGCGCCGACAGTGACGCCGCGCTCGACGCAATCGCTGCCGAAGCGGGTGCGAGCGCGCGCATCGGCTGGCTGGCCGCGGTCGAGAAACTTCCCCCGGGCGCCCTGCAGGTGGGCCTCTTGTCGCGCGGTGGATCGCCGAGGCGATTGCTCGAGGACGTGGCGAGTTCGATGCTCTTCGGCGTCGACGGGGTCGATCCCGTTTGGGACGACGAACACTTGCGCGCCGCGTGTGCTCCGTTCGACGTGATCTTCAGCAGCGAACCGCTGAATGCCTTCGGCTCGGGCCAATGGAATTTCCTGGCCGGTTACCGCGCCAGACTCGCGAATGCACTCGGTTACGAGCAGCGAGAGTTCGCGAAGATCAGCATGCATCCGAACCTCGCGCCGGTGCGCGAAGTTCAGCTTGTCGCGCTGCGACGCAAGCCGTGACGCCCGCGACGCTGGAGGATTTTGCCGCCGAGTCGCTCGACTACGTCGAGGTGCGCGCGCTGTTCGAGCGCCTGGCCGCCAGTTCGCTCGGCCGTGCGGCCCTGCGCCGGCTGGTTCCGCGCGAGGACGACGCGGCGCTCGCCGCCCACGAGCGCGCTTTGGCGATGTGCGCATTGCTCGGTGAAGAGCGCGCGCCGGGCCTCGCCGGTCTGAGCGACATCGAGCCCGCTCTGCGCGCGGCGCGCAAGTTTTCGCGGCCGCTCGAACGCGAGGAATTCGCCGCGTTGTTGGGTTTCCTCGAGGCTTGCATCCGCCTCGTGCCCTGGCTCTCCACGCAGAAATCCAGCGCGCCGGCACTTGCCGAACTCGGGGTGAGTTTCCCCGACCTTGGCCACTTGAACCAGCAGTTGAGCGCGCAGCTCGACGGCAAGGGCGAGGTGCGTCCGGACGCTTCGGCGAAACTGGCGCGGCTCAATCTCGATCAGCGCGAGTTGTCCGAGCGGCTCGACGGCAATTTGCGGCGGCTGATCGGCGGCACGGCGCTGCGCGCGCACCTTTCGGATTCGAGCGTGCACTTGCGCAGCGGTCGGCGCGTGCTGGCGGTGAAGGCCAAGTCGGCAGGCCGCGTGCCCGGACTCTTGATCGATCGTTCTTCCAGCGGCGAGACGGTGTTCATCGAACCGCGCGAGTGCACGGAAATTGCGCAGCGTCTGGCCGCGGTCGAAATCGATTTGCGGCGCGAGGAACAGCTCATTCTGCTCGAGTTGACGCGCAGCCTGTTCGCGGAGGAAGCACGCCTGATGGCAGCCTCGGAGCGGCTTGCCGAATTGGAGCTCGCGCTGATCAGCGCGCACTTCTGCCGCGAGTATTCCGCACGCGTGCCGGCCGTCTCGCGTTCGAAGGACGGCGCGCGCGCGACGCTGGTCCTGCGCGGAGCGCGCCATCCGCTGCTCGTCGAACAGGTCAGGCAGAAAAAGCTCGAAAGCGTGGTTCCGATCGACGTGCGCCTAGGCGCCGATTTCGATCTTCTGGTGATCACAGGTCCCAACACCGGCGGCAAGACGCTGGCCTTGAAGACCGTTGGCATCGCGGCTTTGCTCGCGCGCCTGGGCCTGCCCTTTCCCTGCGACGAATCGTCGCGAATTCCGCTGTACTCGGGCATCTGCGCCGACATCGGCGACGAGCAGGAGATCCGCCAGAGCCTGTCGACGTTTTCCTCGCACCTCGCGCGCATCCGCGCGGGTCTGGCGCGCGCGACGCCGCACACGCTCTTGTTGCTCGACGAACTCGGCGGCGGCACCGACCCCGACGAAGGCGCGGCGCTATCGGACGCGATCCTCGAGCACCTGCTCGAGCGCGGCGTGCCTAGCATCGCGACCACGCACCTCTCCAAGCTCAAGGAATTCGCCTTCCGCAACGCGCGCGCTGAAAACGCCAGTGTCGGCTTCGATGCGAATACGCTTGCTCCGCTCTACACGCTGATGATCGGCACGCCCGGCGAATCGTGCGCGCTGCAGATCGCCAAGCGCCTGGGCCTGGATCCGAAGATCTGTCAACGCGCCGGCGAGCGCCTGGTGCGGCGCGACAAGGAGGTCGCCGAGTTGATGGACAAGATGCGCGGAGCGCGCGAGGTGGCCGAGCGCGTGCGCACGCAGTCCGAGGATCGGCTGCGCGACGTCGAGA
>JAYUOR010000550.1:0-8034 GCA_043760765.1 Planctomycetota bacterium
GCGTCGTTTCTACCCCAGCTCGCCCGCGAGGTCGCGTTCCTCAAGATGACATCGCCGTCATGGCCTGTAGTTCCCGAGGCCTCCCGCCTGCATGGCGGCGGCCTCCATTCCAATCCTTGGTGCGACCTTGGAGCATTCCTTAACGAATCTTGATCTGCCCAGGGTCTGCTCTCGGAGTTCCAAAAGCTCGAACCCAGCCCAGCCAACGGCTTGGGCGCCGACCCGATCGGGTCCCACTACCTTATATGAAGACGACAGCGATTCTCTGCCTCAGCTTCGCGGCTCTCGCCGCGAGCAACGCCCTCGGCCAGGCGGCCTCCGCCGCAGCCCCCAGCTCACAGGCTGCCAACGTCAAGCTTGACCCGGCCTTTCCCGCCTACAAGGCGACCCAGGGAGTCTCCGGCGCGATCAAGAGCGTCGGCTCCGACACGATGAACAACCTGATGACGCTGTGGGGCGAAGGCTTCAAGATCGCCTACCCCAACGTCACGATCGAAGTCGAAGGCAAGGGTTCTTCCACCGCGCCGCCGGCCTTGATCGCCGGCACCGCGACCTTCGGTCCGATGAGCCGCTCGATGAAGGACAAGGAGGTCGACGACTTCGAGAAGGCGTTTGGCTACAAGCCCCTGGCCGTCGAGACTTCGATCGACATGCTCGCGGTCTACGTTCACAAGGACAATCCGATCGCGTCGCTGACCCTGCAGCAGGTCGACGCCATTTTCTCGGGCACGCGCAAGGGCGGTCTCGAGAAGGACATCAAGACCTGGGGCGAGCTCGGTCTCACCGGCGAGTGGGCCGACAAGCCGATCAGCCTATACGGCCGCAACTCGGCCTCGGGCACCTACGGTTATTTCAAGGAGCACGCGCTGTTCAAGGGCGACTTCAAGAACACCGTCAAGGAGCAACCTGGCAGTTCGTCGGTCGTGCAGGGTGTTGCCAGCGACCGCTACGCCATCGGTTACAGCGGCATCGGGTACAAGACCGCCGACGTGCTCGCCCTGCCGCTCGCCGCCGACGCGAAGTCCAAGCCGATCGCGGCCACGCCGGAGAATGCGTACACCGGCGAGTACCCGCTGGCGCGTTTCCTGTACCTCTACCTCAACGTCAAGCCCAATACGAAGCTTGATCCGCTGCGCCGCGAGTTCATCAGCTACCTGTACAGCAAGAACGGACAGGAGCAGGTGATCAAGGACGGCTTCTATCCGGTGACCGTGGCGATCGCCAAGCGCAATCTGGAGAAGGTCGGCCTGAAGTTCGAACCGGCTGTCGTCGAGGCGGGCGCCAAGAAATAACGAGGCACGAAACGCCGTCCTTCCTGGATGAATGAACGCGGGCGTCGGCGCACTTTGTGCTCCGGCGCCCTGCGGCCTCCCGCGGCGGCGAATCGAAGGCAATGGGTCTCGAACAGGATCCCAGGGCGCAAGCGACGGCGAAGGCACTTCTGCGTGCCCGCCGCGTTCGAGAAACGCGCCCCGGGGTCATGTTCGTGGAGCGACTCGCTCGCACACTGATCTCGGTCGCCGGCTTTGGAACCATCTTCGCGGTCGGCACGATCTGTCTTTTCCTGGTGTGGGTCGTCGCGCCACTGTTCTTCCCGGCCAAGATCGGTACGACGCACAGCGGCGCACGCGAGTTGATCGCGGACGGTTCGAAGCCGCGCAGGCTCGAAGTCGATGAGTACCGAACCATCAGCTGGATCCTGAACGCGGACGGCTCGCTCGAGTCGCGCCGGCTGGATACGGCGGAGCTCCTCGAGCGCGTCCAACCTTTCGGCGCACAGACGCCGACGGCCTCGGCCTTCGCGCGCGGCGCGGCGTTGTTCGGTTTCGAGGACGGCTCGCTGCGCTACGGACAGATCGGCTTCGAAACGCGAGTCCTCGACGCAGTCGACGTGCCGCAAGCGCAGCGCGGACTCGGTCCGGGCGCGCTGGCCGGGTTCGAAAATGGACTGATCGGTCGCACGCCAGAGGGACAGTTCCGCGTGCAGCGCATGCGGGTCGAGTTGCAGCAAGAGATCGCGTCTTCGCACGCAGCGCGCGTCGTGCTGATCGACCACACGTCGACGCAGACGCAACGCCGCATCGCCGCCCTGCACGCGGACGGTTCGCTCGCGCTATACGTCGTGACCGAGCGCACCAACTTGATGACCGGCGAGGTCTCGCTCAGTTCGAGCGAGGGCCTCGTGCCCTACAAGCACATCGAGAAGCGCGGCGAGCCGCGCCACATGCTGCTCGCAAGCGGCGGTTCCAGCCTGTATCTGGTCTGGAAAGACGGTCTCGCGGAACGCTACGACACGCGCGACCTCGCGAATCTGAAGCTGGCCGAGATCTTCGATCTCGTGCCCGAACCGAACGCCGAAGTCAGCACGATCACGACTTTGCTCGGCGAGACTTCACTGGTCGTGGGGGATACCAGCGGGCGCACCTGCGTGTGGTTCCCGACCAAGCCCGAGGATGCCAGCACGACCGACGGTCAGGTGCTGGCTCGCGTGCATGTCCTCGAGGGCAGCAACAGCCCGGTCACGGCGCTGCAGCCTTCGCAGCGCTCGCGCATGCTCGCCGTCGGTCATGCCAACGGCGAGATCGACGTGTTCTATGCGACCAGTGCGCGGCGCATCGCGCACACGGCACTGGAAGGTGGCGAGAGCGTTCTGGCGCTGTCCTTCGCTCCGAAGGAAAATGGAATCGCGGCGCTCACTTCGCGCGTCCTGTGGAGCTGCGAAATGGACCCGCGCCATCCCGAGGCGGGTCTCGCCGGCATTTTCGCGCCGGTCTGGTACGAAGGCTATCCACGGCCCGAGCACGTCTGGCAATCCTCGAGCGGCACCGACGACTTCGAGCCCAAGCTGGGCCTGATGCCGCTGATTTTCGGCACGCTCAAGGCCACGCTCTTCTCGCTGCTTTTTGGCGTGCCGCTGGCCTTGCTCGCCGCGATCTACTCCAGCGAATTCTTGAACCCGAAGTTGCGCACGCCGATCAAGTCGGGCATCGAGATGATGGCGAGCCTGCCGAGTGTCGTGCTCGGTTTCATCGCTGCGATCATCCTCGCGCCCTTCGTCCAGGCCTTCGTTCCCGCGGTGATCGCGGGCTTCATTTCGATCCCGCTGTCGCTCCTGCTCGGTGCCTATCTGTGGCAATTGATCCCGGCGCGCATCTCGCTACGTTGGCAGGATTGGCAGCGCTTCGGTTTCATCGCGCTGGCGATGCCCGTGGGCGTATTGCTCGCCGTGCTCGTCGCACCGTTGCTCGAAAGTCTGCTCTTCGGCGGCGACTTCACGCGCTGGCTGGACGGCGGTCCGGGCGGCGCGGTCGGCGGCCTTGTGTTCCTGCTCTTGCCGGTTTCCGTTGGGCTGGTCACGTTCCTGATGGGACGCCACGTCAATCCCAGGCTTCGCACGATCAGTTTGCAATGGGATCGTGCCGCCTGCGCGCGAGTCGACCTGGCGCGTTTCGCCGCGACCGCGATCGCCAGCGTATTGGTCGCTTTCGCCGCGGCGTCCGTCTTGTCGCTCATGGGCTTCGACGCGCGCGGCTCGCTGGTCGGCACCTACGTGCAGCGCAATGCGCTGGTCGTCGGATTCGTGATGGGATTTGCGATCATTCCGATCGTCTATACGCTCGCCGAGGACGCGCTGACCAGCGTGCCCTCGCACCTGCGGCTGGCTTCCTTGGGCTGTGGCGCGACACCCTGGCAGACCGCCGTGCGCGTGATCATTCCCACGGCCATGAGCGGGCTGTTTTCCGCTGTCATGATCGGCCTCGGCCGCGCGGTGGGGGAAACGATGATCGTGCTGATGGCCGCGGGCAACACGCCCGTGATGGACATGAACGTGTTCAACGGCTTCCGCACGCTCTCGGCGAACATCGCCACCGAGTTGCCTGAAGCCGTCCAGGACAGCACGCATTACCGCATGTTGTTCCTCGCCGCGCTGGTCCTGTTCGCGATCACCTTCGTGTTCAACACCGCGGCCGAAGTCGTGCGTCAGCGCTTCCGCAAACGGGCTTTCATGTTATGAGCCCGACCTTGGAACAAGCCGCCAAGCCGGCACGACGGGACGGTTCGCGTCCGCGCCGTGAGCGTCGCACGCAGCAGCGCAAGTCTTCGCTGTTTGCCAATGGCGAGCCGATGGTCTGGCTGACCGGCGGCGCGCTGGCGCTCGCCTTGTGCATGATCGTGGGTCTTTTAGGTCTGGTGATCGTGCAGGGCATCGGCACTTTCTGGCCGGTCGCGCTGGTCCAGAAGAAATTGCTCGACGGCCACGTGGTCGCCGGCGAGATCGCCGTGCACGAGAGCTATCGCCCCGACGAGCGCGCTTTCGACGCGCTGCCCGAAGGCGTCCGCGCCGTGGCCCGCGCCAATGTCGCGGCGCGCGGCGGCGCGGCCGAACGCCAGATGATCCGCTCGGGCAACTTCGACCTGAGCGGCGAACACTTCACCTGGGTTTCCGATGTCGAGACCGCGAGCGAGACGCGGCCGGAGTGGATGCTGGTGGTCGAGCGTCAGAGTTGGGGCCGTTTCTACGGCACACCGCTCCGATTCCTGCTCGATGGCAAGCCGGCGGCCGAGACACCGCAGGAAGTCTGGGCGCTTTTCGAACGTCATCACGACGATGTGCGCGCGCGCTGGGAAGAGCGCGAACGGCTCAAGAGCGAGGACATCGGCCGGATCAACGCGCGCACCGAGCACGAGCGACTGAACATGCGCAGCGTCGAACTCGAGGACGGCCTCGAGTCGCCGCGATATCTTTCCGCGAAGCAGAAACACGACGAGGTTGCGCTCAAGGCCGACGATAACTTCGCACTGGTGCGCACGAAGATCGACGGGCTCGATAGCGAGAATGCGCGCACGAAGATCGTGCTCGTCACCGCCGACGGCACCGAGAAGGAGCTTGGCCTGGACGAGATCGTGCGCGCCTATCCGGCCAACCGACTCGGTTTCTTCGGCAAGCTTGGCGTCTATCTCTCGCGCTGGGCGGAATTCCTGTTCGGCGAGCCGCGCGAGGCGAACAGCGAAGGCGGCGTTTTCCCCGCGATCTTCGGCACGATCGCCATGACGCTGATCATGACTATCCTCGTGGTCCCGTTCGGCGTGCTCGCGGCGCTCTACCTGCGCGAGTACGCCAAGCCCGGCCTCCTGGTCAGCTTCGTGCGCATCGCGATCAACAACTTGGCCGGCGTGCCGAGCATCGTGTTCGGCGTTTTCGGTCTGGGCTTCTTCTGCTACATCGTCGGCTCGCACATCGACCAGAGTTTCTTCGCCGCCAACCTGCCCAATCCGACCTTCGGCAAGGGTGGTCTGTTGTGGGCTTCGCTGACGCTGGCGCTGTTGACGTTGCCGGTCGTGATCGTGCCCACCGAGGAGGCGCTGTCCGCCGTGCCGAGTTCGATGCGCGAAGGTTCCTACGCCTGCGGCGCGACCAAGTGGCAGACCATCCGGCGCATCGTGCTGCCGCGCGCCATGCCCGGCATCATGACCGGCGCGATTTTGGCTTTGGCGCGTGGGGCGGGGGAAGTCGCGCCGCTGATGCTGGTGGGCGCTGTGAAGCTCGCGCCCGAGTTGCCGATCGACGGCACGGCGCCGTTCGTGCATCCAGAGCGCAGTTTCATGCACCTGGGCTTTCACATCTTCGATCTGGGATTCCAATCGCAGAACAGCGAGGCCGCCAAGCCGATGGTCTACACCACGACGCTGCTCTTGATCGGAATCGTCGTTACGCTCAACCTACTCGCGATCTGGGTTCGCGCCCGGCTGCGCAAGCGCTTTTCAGGGGTGCACGTATGATTCATCACGACATCCGCCAACGCGGTACGGACCCCGAGCGAAGTCTGCCCGAACAAACCGTGCCGCGCACACCACCGACATCCGTGTCCACGACCAGCCCGCAGTCCTCCCGCGAACCTCGCCAGGCCACGCGCCCCGGCCGTGTCTTCGAATCGGTCTCCAAGGGCGAGTCCTTCGCAGCCGAGATTCATCCCTCGCTCGCGGACGACGACATGGTGCTCGAGATCGACGCATTCAATCTGTTCTATGGCCAGAGCCGCGCGCTGTGGGACGTCTCGATGACGATCCCGCGCGGCAAGGTCACGGCCCTGATCGGACCTTCGGGCTGCGGCAAGTCGACGCTGCTGCGTTCAGTCAATCGCATGAACGACTTGATCGACACCGTGCGCATCCAAGGCAAGATGCGGCTCAACGGCGATTCGATCTACGCGCCCGGCGTCGACGTGATCGAGTTGCGCAAGCGCATCGGCATGGTCTTCCAGAAGCCCAATCCGTTTCCGATGAGCATCTTCGAGAACGTGGTCTATTCGCTGCGCATCGACGGCGTGCGCGATCGCGCGCTGCTCGACGAAGTCTGCGAGCAGAGCCTGCGCAGCGCAGGCCTATGGGAAGAAGCCAAGGATCGCCTTGGCGATTCCGCGCTCAGGCTTTCCGGCGGTCAGCAGCAGCGCCTGTGCATCGCGCGCGCGATCGCGGCCGAGCCCGAAGTGCTGCTGCTCGACGAGCCGTGCTCGGCGCTCGATCCGATCGCGACCGGCCGCATCGAGGACTTGATCGAAGAACTCAAGGGTTCCTATTCGATCCTGATGGTCACCCACAACATGCAGCAGGCATCGCGCACGAGCGACTGCACTGCGTTCATGTACCTCGGCCGGCTGGTCGAATACGGTCCGACCGACGACATCTTCCTGCAGCCGCACCTGAAGGAAACCGAGGACTACGTCACGGGCCGTTTCGGTTGAGCCGCGCCGCCGCGCGCTTCTAGGCGCGCGAGTTGTCCATCGTGCACGCGCGAGAGCAACACTTGCGCGAGGATCGCTCCGATCAGCGCCGTGAACATGTCCCACTGCGTGTCCCACACGTCCCCCTGCAGTCCGAGGAACGCGTCGGCCGCCTCTCCGGTCCCGATCGCAGCCCACCATTCGACGAATTCGTAGCACGCGCTGATCGCGAGGCAGACGCAGGTCACGAGAAAAAATAGCCAGCCCCCGCGCACGAGCGGCGTCCGGCGCAATAGGATCTCGCGCGCGATCAGCGCCGGCACGAAGCCCTGCGCGAGGTGACCGAGCCGGTCGTAGGGATTGCGCTCGAGGCCGAGCAAGTCGCGCGCCCAGAAGCCGACGGGCACTTCCGCATACGTGTAGTGGCCGCCGACGATCAGGATCGCGGCGTGAACCGCGATCAAGCAGGCGACCAGCGTGGTCAGCGGAAATCGCTTGCGCGTCGCGAACAAGACTGGCGCGCCGATGAAGACCGGCGCGACCTCCATGAACCAGGTCAGCAAGTCGCGCGGATGCCACACGCTCCACGCGAGCAGCGAAAAGATCGGCGCCGTGAGCGCCCATCCCAGTCGGCTGTTTCGTTTGTCCATGTGGCTCTCCTTGATCGGCGTTGCTGCTCGCCTTGTCGTTTCTCGAGAACGCCTCAAGTTGGCTTGATTGCACCTTTTCTCGCAAGGCTCATAACCATTTCCGCGCGTGACCTTCCACGCGACATCACCTTTCGCTCTCCTTCGGAGTTTCCTCAAGCAATGAATACCTACCGTAGCCTTGTCCTCGTGGCACTATGCTCAGCCGCAGGGTCGCTTGCGACGCAAGCGACAGCTCAAGCACCTGCTCCCCGCGCCAAGAATGTGATTCTTTTCGTCGGCGACGGCATGGGCGTGTCGACGATCACCGCCACGCGCATCTTTTCCGTCGGCGTCGCAGGCAAGCTCGCCGTCGATCAATTTCCCTACATCGCGCTGTCCCGGACCTATTCCTCGGACGCGATCACCCCGGACAGTGCGCCGACCATGAGCAGCATGGTCAGCGGCATCAACACCAACAATGGTGTGATGGGCTTCGGCCCCACCTGCGAAAACAAGGACTTCAACCTCGACGGCGACGGAGCTCGCACCACGACAATCCTCGAATTGGCCAAGGCCGCCGGAAAGCAGGTCGGGGTCGTGAGCACCGCACGGATCACGCACGCCACGCCGGCGGCGTGCTACGCGCACACCAACGACCGCGACAAGGAAAGTAACATCGCGCA
>JAYUOR010000551.1:0-3094 GCA_043760765.1 Planctomycetota bacterium
GGGAGCGGGCTTAGACATTGCGATACGGTAGCAGGCATGCGCTGCCGGGATACGGTGTCGGATACGGTGTCAGGCTCCACTCCGAACTATTCGCGCCGCCAAGCCGTTGCAGGGCAGGCGCAAGTCATCTCGTGACCATGTCGTAGAACCTGAATGCATGCTCCCTCGGGGCCGAGCTGAGTTGGGCAACGCAATCGCAGCATGTCACAGCTTGTCATAGCTGGCCGCCGAGTCTCGAGATCGCAACCGCGAAGTCGAACCTGGTGCGGTATCCCCAGTTGAGCTCCTCGGCTTCAACCGAGCTGCGCCTCGAGCGCGATCCAACGGGTACGAAGCCAGCCTCGACTCCGCCGTTTTCGAGCGCCCCTGCGTGCGGTGATGCGCGAAGACGGCGGAGCTGAGGCTGGCTCCATATCCCTGCATCACACCCGCGGTCGGTGCTTTGGCAGCGGGCTTTGGACAGGGGGAAGCAGGCTTGGACATGGGGATACGGTGGCAAGGTTGCACTGCCTGGCTGGAGTTCGACTGGGACGTCGGCTTCGAGTCTGCTGCTGCATTTCCGGCAACTTCGTCACGGTGCGGTGTCACAGCCTGTCACAGCTGCTCGGTTCCCTTCTGGGCGCGGGGACGAACTCCACTCGGGGCCATTGGCACCGCCCAGGCGTCGCAAGTTGTGTCGCGAGTTTGTCGCAAGTTCACCTAACTCGCTTGCCCGCAACATACTCCAGGCGGTTGGTCTCGCCCTCAGCGGTCAGCAGCCCCTTCTTGATCATGCCCGGAGATCGCGCTCCAACGATCGTCGATTGACCCCCGTGCAGGCCGACTCGAGGTCTTGGAGAGTCAGCTTCCCATGGTCGAGCACCAGGCCAAGGGCGAGCGCCTGACGATCCGAGAGCCGATGCTCACGCGCGAGCAAATCCCGGCGAATGACTCGCTCCCCACAAGCCTTGACCTCATCGAGCTGCTTTGCCAAACCCTCAGTGAAAAAACCGAGCCAGCAGGTGAGGTCGCGCCGACAGATCCGCGCGAATCTGTCACAAGCCGGTTGCGATCTTGGCGCGGGCTAGGCAGTCGAGCGCGACCGCAATTAGGGAGGCGCCGACTCGGCTCGACAACGAAGACTCGATGATGCCGCTTGTGCAAGCATGGAACGCCTGCCCGCGCATGAGCAGGAATTTCTTTCGAGTTGAACCACGCCTTCGCCCCCCGAGCCGACGCGGCTCGACGCTGGCAGCGAATCGGTCCGCATGGCGACTGAGTTCGCCCGACTCTTTGAACCCCGTCACAGGGCTCCGCGCCAACGAAATGACCGGGTCAACGGCCAACCGCGCCGGATTGGCTACGGACGCGGTTCGCCGCGAGCCGAATGAGGACTGCCTTCCCGTCCTTCTCTAACGCCGGCCCATGCGCGTGACCCCGATTTCGTTCCTGCGACTCGGTCGCATTCATTGATGCAACTCATGTGGTTCCAATTCCTCTTGGGCTGTGCGACCGCCGGGCTCGGCGGTGGCTACGTGGCGGTGGAGGTGATGCGCATGCGCAAGCGCGAGCGCGAGATCAACCGGCTGACGCTGGATCTAGGACAACGCGTGCAGGAAGGCAGCGAGTTGAAGTCGCAGCTGGCCAGTCGTGACAAGCAACTGCAGCAGCAGGCCGGATCCTTGCAGGCGCTCCAGGAAGTCGTGACCGCCAAGGGCACTCAGCTTGGGGCGCTTGGCGAGCGCTGCGCCCAACTCGAAGCGGCTCTGCGCCAACAGGCTGACGAAGAAGAGGAGCGCCTGATCCACGGGCACAACTCGCAGCGCGAGCCGTCCATTCGCGCGGATGAACTCGAAGGCACCGTCGCCGGCCTCGAGGCGCAGTTGCACGAGCAGCTGGCCGAAATCGAAAGGCTGCAGCAGGACCTCGCGGTGCGCGACAGCCGAATTGCCGCGTCGGCGCAGTTGTGCGAGGCACTCGAACAGAAGCTGGCGGAAGAAGCACAGCGAGAAACGGCCCGCGATCAGCAAGAGCTGGAACTGCAGCGCGCACTCTCCGAAGTCGAGCAGAAGCACGCGAACTGCGAGCAAGAGCTTGGGGAGAGTCAAGCCGCGATCGAGACCCTGCAGACCGAAGCGCAGACCAAGCGAAGCCGCATCGAGTCACTGCAGGCAGAAGCGGAAGAAGGAGAGCGCCGCTTCGAGGCACAGGCCCAACGCTGTGCGACGCTCGAGAAAGAACTCGACCAGCGTGCGGCCATGGAGCAGGAACGCCGACTGCTGGACCAGGGAATTCCAGAGGCACTGTCCGCGCAAGTCCAAGAGCTCGAAAGTCAGCTGGCCGCTCGCGAGGAGTCGCTGTCTGAGCGCGCGCAGGCCATCGAGCGTCTGGAGGCCAAGGCGGACGCTCAGGGCGGGGAAGTTCAAGCAGCGAATCAGCGCTGCCAGGAGCTTGAAAAGCAGCTGCAACGGCACGCCGTCTTCGAACAGGAACGCCGGCTGCGCAGCTACGAAGTGCAATCCGAGCTTTCCAGTCGAGCCGCAGAGCTCGAAGCCCAGCTGGCGAGTCGCGATCAAGAGCTGAGTCGTCTCGCGCAGGTGAGCGCTTCACTCCAAGGTGATCTGTCCGCCAGCGCAGCATCGGTCGAGACCTTGAGCCAGCGGCGCAGCGAGCTCGAAGCAGAGCTCTCCGGTCGCGAGGCCGATCTGTTGCGCCTAACGCAGAGGATCGATTCGCTCGAGGGCGACCTGGCGCTCAGCAGCGGATCGGTCGAGGCCTTGAGTGAGCGGCGCGGCGAGCTCGAAGCCCAGATCCTTGGGCGCGATGAAGAGCTCCGTCGTCTCGCGCAGGTGATCGAGTCGCTCCGCAGCGAATTGGCAGCCGGCGTAGGCTCGATCGAGGTTCTGGTGCGCCAGCGCAGCGAGCTCGAAGCCGCGCTCAAGGGCCGCGACGGCGAGTTGGGCCGTTTCGCGCAGACGATCGTTTCACTCCAAGGCCAACTGGCCGACAACGCCGGCATGGCGGAACGATTCGCGCTGCAGCGGAGCGAACTCGAAGCTCAGCATGCGGGCCGCATCGAGGAACTTCGCCAGTCCGCGGAGACGATCGAATCGCT
>JAYUOR010000552.1:0-8011 GCA_043760765.1 Planctomycetota bacterium
GGCTGCAGATCGGCGCCGCCGAACTTTCGATGAAAGTCGGGCTGGAAAGCGACGGCATTCAGATCGACTTCGAGCACCGCGGCGGCGGATCGGCGCACGTGCGCGTCCTGCTGCCGGAACTTGCCGACTTCGAATTGAGCGTCGCCTACGTCGATTGGGAGCGTCAGGATGAAGTCAATCGTGTGCTCGAATTCGACATCGCCCCCGGCGACGAACCGCACACGCTTTTCGGCCGATTCCGCGCGCGGACGATCGCCTGGCCGACCACCCTGCCCACGAATTCGCCGCGCTTCCTCGTCGAACACGGTCTGGCCTTCAATTTCGGAAGCGAGGCGCCCGACGCCGAGGTGTTCCGCGCCGCGAGCCCTGGTCTTGCCAAGATCCTGGGACTGCCGGTCAGCCTGAACCCTGGCTCCGCCGCAAGCTTCGCCGGCGTGCGCATCGATCTCTCCGACCCCGCCGTCGCCCGGCGCAAGTTCCTAGGTATGGTGAGCCTGGCGGAGCGATTTGCCCTGCGCCCCAAGCCGCATTGAGAGGCAACTGGAAACTGGAACGGACAGTTGGGTTTCCGCCCGAGTCCGCGGCGAGCTAGTCTCCCCACATGCCGTTGACCAACGCCCACATCGAGAACCGCGCGCGTTTTCTCGCTGCACTTTCCGAACGCGGCGCAGCCGCGATCCTTCCGACGGCCGGCGCCAAGGTCCGCAATCACGACAGCGAATATCGCTTCCGGCCCGACAGCGACTTCTGGTACCTGACCGGCTTCGCGGAACCGGACAGCGTGCTGGTGCTGCTGCCGGGCAACGCGAGTGCTCCCGCTCAGCGCGCGGTGCTTTTCCTGCGCGAGAAGAAACGCGACGAGGAAATCTGGAACGGCCTGCGCCTGGGGCTCGAAGCGGCTCCGGCAACGCTGGGGATCGACGCCGCGTTTCCGATCGCGGAGTTGTGGACTCGTCTGCCCGAGCTGCTCAAGGGCTACGAGCGCATCGTCTATCGCAGCGGCCAGGACGAGACCCGCGATCGTGCCCTGCACGCTTGCCTGGCGAAATTGCGCGCGCAGGTGCGCGCGAGTTTCGCCTTGCCGAACGAAGTACTCGACCCCGCGCCTCTGCTGCACGAACAGCGCCTGTTCAAGACCGCGGCTGAACTCGCGCTGATGCGCAAGGCCGCGGCGATCACCGCCGAAGCCCACATCGCAGCCATGCGCGAAACGCGCGCGGGCCAGCGCGAGAACGAGATCGATGCGCTCTTGACCTACACCTTCCTGCGGCGCGGCGCGAGCGGCGCGGCCTACGGCAACATCGTCGCCGGCGGCGCCAACGCCTGCATCCTCCACTACGTCGAGAACAATCGCGAGCTGCGCGACGGCGACCTTTTGCTGATCGACGCCGGCGCGGAATTCGATTGTTACGCCAGCGACGTGACGCGCACATTTCCGGTCAACGGACGCTTCAGTGCGGAGCAGCGCGCGCTGTACGAAGTCGTGCTCGAATCGCAACTCGCCGCCATTGCGCAGGTCGCTCCAGGCAACAGCTTCCTGTCCGTGCACGAAGTCGCGCTGCGCGTCCTGTGCGAGGGCTTCGCGCGCCTTGGACTGCTGCCCGGCAGCGCCGACGAGATCGTCAAGAGCGAGTCGTACAAACGCTTCTACATGCACCGCACCAGCCACTGGCTGGGCCTCGACGTACACGACTGCGGCGCCTACGTGATCGGGGGCAAGTCGCGAGTCCTGGAAGCCGGCCAGGTGCTGACCGTCGAACCGGGAATCTACATCGCGCCTGACGACGAGAGCGTCGAGGCTCGCTGGCGCGGGATCGGCATCCGCATCGAGGACGACCTGCTGGTGACCGCGACGGGACACGAGGTTTTGACCCGCGAGATCCCCAAGACCATCGAAGCGATCGAGCGGACCTGTTCGCGCCAGACGCTTGCGGCCACGACTTCGCGCTGATCGACCAGAAATCCAACCAGCCCGCTCGCGCACAACGACCTCGGTGTCCACCTGGATTGGCAACCCTGAAGATCGGCTCAGCCTTCGCGAAGCGCAGGCTGCGCTGGCCGAATCCGCCCGCCTCGCCGCGCGCCCCTCGTGGATCTGGCTGGCGGGTTTCCTCTATCCCTCGGTGCTGCTGCTACCGGCGATCGGAGTGCGAGCGGCTGCGGCCGGCTTGGAGGATCAGGCGCTCGCCGACACGCTGGGAACCTTGCTGCCTTTCCTGCTGCCGCCGCTGATGCTGATTGTCGTCGGCCTCGCGCGGCTGTCGGCACCGAAGAACTGGAACGACTGCGTGGCGCGCCATGGTCGCGCGCGCCTGCGGGACGCACTGGCCGCCGGGAAGGGGCTGCTGTGGTCGACGTTCGGACTCTGGCTGTGCGTGCTGCTGCTCGATGTGACTGTGCTCGGTGTCGGCCTGCTCGTCTTTCGGTGGCACTCCCCCGGCCGCCCCTTGTTCATTTCCTACGTGTTCGGCGGCCCGCTCTTGTTGTTCTGCTGTGCCTACGCCGCCGTCGTGTCGGTTCTCTTCCAGCTCGCGCTGCACAGCTTGGCGCAGAATCGCCGCGGCGTCGTCTCCGCGCTCCAGCACGCCTGGAAGCTTGCTCAGAACGATCCTTGGGCCAGCTTCCGCGCAGCACTGGTGGACTGCGCGCTGAGCCTCGTTCTCT
The DNA here is from genome assembly GCA_043760765.1 of Planctomycetota bacterium. GTDB lineage: Bacteria > Planctomycetota > UBA1135 > UBA1135 > JADJQU01. The sequence goes on from JAYUOR010000552.1 coordinate 2,665, forward strand.
GGACGATCCTGGCCGCGGGCAGCCATTTCAATTTCGGTCTCGCACCGATCATCACGGCTGCCCACGTGATATTGACGGCGATCGCCGGCGTGGCGCGGGCGCTGTATTGGGGGCGCGTCTACCGCGCGCTCGGTGGGCTGACGCCCGAGGACGGCGTGCCGGGTCTGCCCCCCATCCCCTCGGCCGCAGCACCGCGCTGATCCATGAGTGCTTGCGACGCGGGAGGGTGAGCGCGGAAGGGATCGAACCTTCGACCTTTTGATTAAGAGTCAATTGCTCTACCAGCTGAGCTACGCGGGCCAGGGGTCGAAGAGCATAGCGCCCGACCGAAACCGTGCAAGGGTGCGCGCCGGGCGCTCGCACGCGCGAAGCTTGAAGGGGCCTAGACCTCTTTGATCTCGGCGACTTTCTTCTCGAGCACGACGTCGAGCTTCTTTTCGTAATCCTTCAGCAGCTCCTGGATCTTCTCCAGCAGCTTGCGGTGCTCGTCTTCCGTCAGCTTGCCGGCCTTGAGGTCGGTATCCGCGTGTTTGTTCATGTCGCGCCGCCCGTTGCGCATCGCGATGCGACCCTCTTCGGCCATGTCCTTGACCTTGGCCGCGTACTTGGTGCGCTGCTCGCCCGAGAGCGGCGGCATCGTGAGGCGCACGACCTTCCCGTCGCTTTGCGGCGTGATGCCGAGGTCGGACTTCTGGATCGCCTTGACGATCTCGGTCAGCGAATTGGCATCGAAGGGCTTGATCATGATCTGGCGTGCCTCGGGGGTCGAGATCGCCGCCATCTGATTGAGCGGAGTCATCGATCCGTAGTAGTCGACGCGGATGTTGTCGACCAGCGCGGACGTGGCGCGTCCGGTGCGCACACCGCGCAGCACTTCCTGAAGATGGTGCAAAGCCTTCTCCAGGTGCAGCCGGGTGTCTTCGGTGATCTTGGCTGAGGTCGTCATATGCCTAACTCCTGATGACGGTGCCGAGGTTCTCACCTCGGATGACCCGTTCGATGTTGCCTTCTTCGAACATGTTGAACACGACCACGGGCAGATTGGACTCCATGCACAGGCTGATCGCCGCCGCGTCCATGACTTTGAGTTGCTGCTCAAGCACTTGCTGGTGCGTCAGCGACGGGATGCGCTTTGCCTGCTTGTCCTGCTTCGGATCGGCGGTGTAGACACCATCGACCTTGGTGGCTTTGAGCAGCACCTCGCAGCCGAGTTCGCGCGCTCGCAGCGCCGCCGCGGTGTCCGTGGTGAAGAACGGATTGCCCGTGCCCGCGGCGAGGATCACGATGCGGCCCTTCTCGAGGTGCGCGATCGCGCGCCTGCGCACGAAGGGCTCGGCCAGTTGCCGGATCTCGATCGCGGTCAGCACGCGCGTGTCGACGCCACATTGTTCGATCGCGTCGGACAGAGCGAGCCCGTTGATCACGGTCCCGAGCATGCCCATGTAGTCGGCGTTGGCGCGGTGACCGCCTAGGCGCGAGAACTCGGCTCCGCGCAGGATGTTGCCGCCACCGACGACGATCGCAACCTCGACGCCGATCGCGCTGACGTGCGCCACCTGGCGCGCGATCAGCTGGATCGCGTCGGGATCGAGTCCATGTCCGTCGGCCGGCGCGCCGAGGGCCTCGCCGGAAAGCTTGAGCAGAACGCGCTGGTAAGCCATGCGCAGCGTTGTACCGCGCTCAGCTACCCGCTTGGAACAGGCTGAACCCTTCGATCTTCGAGTTTTTGCCCAAGGCGGCGATCAGCGCCTTCTCGACGGAGATGCCCGGATCCTTCACCCAGGGCTGTTCCTGCAGCACGATGCTCTGGAAGTACTTCTCGAGCTTGCCCTCGAGGATCTTGCCGATGCGATCGACCGGTTTGCCCTTCAAGTCGTCGCTCTCGCGGTAGACGGCCTTTTCGCGCTCGATCGACTCGGGCGTGACCTCATCGCGCGTGCGTGTCGTGGGGCGTGAAGAGACGATGTGCATGCCGACTTCCTTGATGAACCCGTCGACTTTTTCCGGCGCGGCGTCGGAACTGATCGAGACCAGGGCTCCCGCGCGATTGTTGAAGTGCACGTAGGCGCCGACACGGCCCTTCGTGTTCTCGTAGTGGGCCATGCTGGCTAGTTGCATGTTCTCGCCGATCTTGCCGACGAGCGCCTTGAGCGTTTCGTCGATCGTGATCGTCGCTCCCTCCAGCTTCTGCGCGAGCATCGACTCGGCGGACGCAGGACGATGCTTCAGCGCGTGAGCGCAGAACTTCGTCACCATCGCCCCGAAATCATCGGTGTTGGCCGAGAAATCGGTCTCGCACGAGAGCGCGATCATCGCGCCGGCTTGCCCGCTCGGAGCGATCAGCGCACCAATGCGGCCCGCCGCCATGGAGCGCCCCGCCTTCTTGTCCGCGGTCTTGAGGCCCGCCTTGCGCAGGTGATCGAAGGCGTCGTCGACGTTGCCATTGGTCGCGCCAAGCGCGCGCTTGCAGTCCATCAGCGGCGCGCCGGAGCGCTCGCGCAGGTCCTGGACCATTTTTGCGGTGATTTCCATGATCATTGCCTGGTTGTAGCGGGTGTCGAAGACCCCCTGAGTGAGAGGCTCCGTGGTTCGGCCAGGTCACTGGCCTGGGATGGAATCGACCTCGGCTGCGCGCGTTCGCGCACACGCCGAAGCCCTGATCGGAGCGCCGATTCACCGGCGTCTCGCGCACGAGACGCCGGTGAATTCAGCGCGAAACGAAGGCTCAGGCGCCTTCTTCGACTTCGACGCTCTTGACCTTTTCGAGGCCGGGCACGATCGTTGCCGTCTCGCGCCGTTGGCGCAACATCGGCGGCGGCTTGTTGCCGCGTGTCGGGCGCGGTTCGTCACCCATCGGCACGACTTCGCCCTTCTCGCTCTCGCCCATCGAAGCGGTTTGTTCGCGGCGCGCGGCGCAGCCCTCTTCGACGGCCTTGACCAGTCGCTCGAGCAAAAGGCGCACGGAACGCAGCGCGTCGTCGTTGCCAGGGATCACGATGTCGCACATGGTCGGATCGCAATCCGTGTCGAGCAGGCCGATCACCGGCACACCCAACTTGCGAGCTTCCTTGACCGCATTCAATTCGCGGCCTGGATCGATTACGACCATCGCGCCGGGGATCGCGGTCATCTCGCGGATGCCGGACAGGTTGCGCTCGATCTTCTTGCGCTCGCGGCGCAGGGTCGAAATCATCTTCTTGGAGTGGATCGCCAGTCCGCCAGTCTCTTCCATCGTCTCGAGTTCTTCGAGGCGTCGAAGACGCGAACGGATCACCGAGAAGTTGGTCAGCGTGCCGCCGATCCAACGCTCCGTGACGACCGGCATGCCGGTCTGTTGTCCGGCGTCCTGAATGACGCCCTTGACTTGCCGCTTGGTGCCCACCCAGAGGATCTGTGCGCCTTCGGCGGCGATGCCGCGCAGGAAACTCTGCGCGCGCAGGAGACCGCGCAACGTTTCGCGCAAGTCGATGATGTGAATGAGATTACGCCGCCCGTAAATGTACGGGGCCATCTTCGGATTCCACCGCGACACGCGGCATCCGAAATGCACTCCGGCGTCAATCAGCTGTTGTGCGTTCAGAGGGTCCATGAAACTCGTTGAGGAAAAGCGCGCCAGGGTCCCGACGGACTTGAACAGAGGTGATGCCTCTGCTCGCCACGGGGGCGCGCGAATGCAAATTCGCTGCCCGGGAAATCCAGGCATGAAGGGCCGAAGAGTCTAGCTATCGGTGCTTTGAAGTCAACGCGGAGCACCCATGGCGCGCCCCTGCCGCTAGACTTTCAGGCACCCAACACACTCGCTCCTGGTGCCTCGGGCAACGCAGTGATGGCCGTCGCGGCCGATTCGGGCCGCGATCCCAAGCCCGTTCCACTAAAAGCAATTTCCTAAAATCCTCCGTGTCTGCACCCATCCAGTATGCTTCTCGTGGCCGTGTCCGGACGGCTCCCCCTGGACCGCAGCCGTCGGCGCCCGGGGAGCAGGCGGGATCTGCGCCCCTGGAGCTCGTGAGTCAACCGCCTTCCCAGCCTGCCGAATCAGATCCCAAGCCCCCGCCCGGGGCCGGCGAGATTCCCGCGACCGCGACCGTGCTGATTTGCGATCACCTCGGCGAGGGGCTTCTGGACTCCGCGGCGACCCTTTCGGCCGCTGGGTACCTGGTTCAGCGATCTTCGCACTTGCGTCACTCACTCGAGCAGATCGCGAACGCCCCCCCGGCCGTGATCGTGGTCGACCCGCTGGCCAAGGGCGGAGGAGTGGAGCTGGCGGCGATCGAACGTGCGCGCAGCGTCGCTGCTGCGATTCCTGTGCTCGTCATCGCCGACGTGGGCGACCCGGCCGCTTCGAGCGTCTGCGCCCGTGCATTGGAACACGGGCTTTGGGACCTCGTGCACCGCAGTGCAGCTCCTGAGGAACTCCTGATGCGGGTCCAGCGCCTGCACCAGTTGGCCGCTCGCATGCTGGAGATGGAGCAGCTGCGCTACCGCGCGGCACACGACGATCGCACGGACCTGCTGCGGCCGCATGCTTTCCAGGAGCGTCTGCGCGAGCACGTTTCGGCCGCGCAGCGCCACCACTTCGACCTAGCGCTGTTGCTGATCGATCTCGACAACTTCGGCAAGATCAACAAGCTCCACGATCACACTGTCGGCGACCTGGTGATCGCGCGCGTGGGCACAGTCATCCGCAACGCGCTGCGCACGGAAGACGTGGCGGGCCGCCTGGGAGGCGACGAATTCGCCGTGCTGCTGCCGTACACGAAGAAGGTCGACGCGGCGCACGTGCTGCAGCGATTGCTCGACGAGATCAAGGCGCTTTCGGGCCGCTCGCCCGGCGCCAAGGGCGAGGTCGATGTCAGCGCGAGCATTGGTTTCGAGACTTTCAGCGGGACCGACCTCGACAGTGCGCAGACCTTGCGGCTGCACGCCGAGGAATCGCTCAGGCACGCCAAGGCGCGCGGCGGCAACCAGGGCGTGTACTACCGCAGCCTGGAATCCGCGCGCGGCTCAGGGCTCGCGGATCAGGATCAGCCGTAGCCAGTCCGCCCGGTCGGCGACGAACGAGTCCTCGCTGGGATCGACGACCAGAGCAAGTTGCTTCGCCCCGAGCAGGTCGATGCGCGGCATCGCGCGAGCGGGCTCGCCGCCGCGCACGACGCCGGAATCCCAACGCAGCGCGCCGTCGACGAAAACCTGGAAACGCACGGATCCTCGCGCGGAAGTCGCGCGCACCGAATCGTCGATGCCCACGGAACCCGTCAGTGCAAGCGGGGCTTTCGGGGCAGACGGGCCGCCAGTCAGCGGCGGCGTGCCGACCGCGGATGAAAAGCTCCATTCCAGTCGGCTCGGC
>JAYUOR010000553.1:0-8007 GCA_043760765.1 Planctomycetota bacterium
CGGGAGCGGGGGCCGGCGCGGGCGCGGCTTGCACCGGCGGCACGAGTTCAGGCAAGGGCGGCGCAGCCGGATCGATCACCCGCAAGCGCCGCGAGCCCACCAGGATCACGTCGCCGACGTCGAGCTTGGCCTGCTGCACACGCTCGCCGTTGACCCAGGTGCCGTATTCCGAACCGAGATCCTTGAGCGCGAAACCGCCGCCCTTCGCGCGGCCGATGGCGCAGTGCACCTCGGAAACACCCTGACCCTGAACCACGAAACCGACCTTGCTCGCCGCCGAGCCAATGGTCAGTACGCCGGCGCGCGGGAGTTCGGCCTGGGTCGCGCCTTGGCCGAGCAACTCCAGCACCAGGCGGCGTGTGTCGTCGACGGTCACGGGCGTGACTCCTCGTCACTGAACAGCGCGCTGCCGATGCGCACGCAATCGCTGCCTTCCTCGATGGCGACCTCGAAGTCGGAACTCATACCCATCGACAGCAGTGCGCGCGAATTCTCGAAGGCGTCCTGGGGCAGGCGCTGCGAAAGGCGTCGCAGACTCGCGAAGGCCTCCCGAGCGCGGCGCGTGTCTCCGTCGAATTCGGGTACGGGAGCAATGGTCATCAGACCGGCAAGTCGCAGGTGCGGCAGTCGCCGGGCTGCTTCGAGCAGCTGTGGAACCTGATCCTCAGCGAGGCCCGTTCGCAGACCGTCCCGAACGTAATCGACTTCCAGGAAGAGCTCCGGGGAGGCGCCCAGTTCGGCGCAGTGGCGGCTGAGCGCCTGCAGGAGTTCTAGGGTGTCCACCGAGTGGATACTGTGGCACATCGAAACGGCGCGGCGTGCCTTGTTGCGTTGCAGATGACCGACGAGGTGCCAGCGCACGGCAGGAGCGGACTGACTCAGGTATGCGACCTTTTGCTCCAGGGCCTGGACCCGGTTCTCGGCCAGGTCGAGCTGACCTAGCCGCGCAAGTTCCAGGGCCAGATCCGCGGAAACACTCTTGGTCACCGCGATCAGTCGCGGAGCCGGTCGGCCCGCGCGCTGAGCCGCTGCCTCCAGTCGGGCGCGCACGGCGTTCCAGCGCTCATACAGGTCAGTCGGGGGGGCGGGGAAAGACACCAATGGACGTGAGCTTTGGGAGCGGGCGCGGAACCGTGAGGGTATCCCGAGCAGGCTCGCGAGTCACTGACCAGGACGCCCCTCGGGGGCGAGTCTGCGACAAGAATGCCGACTTCAGCCGAGCTCGAGTTCGAGCCGCAGGCGTTGCAGGGTCTTGGGCCCGACCTTGGGCCCATCGGCAGGCCTCACCCCGGCAACCCAAAGGATCTCCGGCCCACAGGTCACCAACGGCACGTGCGGGCGGTCGCCGCGCGGGATGCCCCGATCCGCCAGGAAGCGCGCCAGGCTCTTCGAGCCCGGAGCCCCAAGGGCGTGGAATCGATCGCCTGGCCGCGGGAAGCGTACGCGCAACACTCGCGGGTCGGCGACGGCCCCGAGGTCGAGCTCAACGGTGCATTCGTTGCGCGGCACGGCGCGAGGTGCGCTAGGGCGCAGCACCTGGGCCGAAAGTTTGCGTCCGTCCCCAAGGCGCACAAGCCCGGGCAGGCTGAGGTGGTATTCGTGCTCGCCGGGGCGCAGCTCGGACGGCGGGAATGGCAATTCAGATGCAGGCGCGGGGGGATTCTCGGCGGCCGGATGCCGGGGCGGGAGCAGCACCAGTTCCGCACCTCGCAGGTGCAGGCTCCAACCCGCGGATAGATCGCGGCGCGCGACTCGACCCTCGCGCAGGTCCGCGGCGATCGAGTCGAGCAGAGCGCGGCCCGGCGCGATCAAAGTCCCAGAGAGCAGCAGGCGCGCGACGGCGCATTTGCGCAGGGCCGGCGACAGCGCCATCAAGGCGCCGCGCGAGACGAGGCCGCCGCCCTGGTGAGTGTGCCCACCGCGCGCGTTCGCGTGGGGGATCGGCGTCCATTGCAGATGGGCGGTTGCGTGCTCGAGCGTGCGCTCGAGGTCCGATACCGCGTGCGCGAAGGCGAAAAGATTTTCGATAGCCGCGCTGCCGGCGACGTTTTCGATCGCGGGCAGCAGTTGGCGGCGCACACGGTTGCGTGCGAAGTCGAGGTCGGAGTTCGAACTGTCCTCACGGTGCTGCATGCCGGACTGCGCGAGCCATTCCGTGAGTTGTGCCTTGCGCAGTGCCACCAGCGGCCGCACGACGCTGACTTGCGGAGCGAGCTTGAAACTGCGCCGTGGAGCGAGAGCGGCCAGGCCGCCTGCGCGCGTGCCGCGGGTCCAGCGCATGAGCAGCGTCTCGAGCGCGTCGTCGGCATGGTGTGCGGTGACGATTGTCGCGTTGCCGAAGGCGCGGGACTCTTCGATCAGGACGCGATAGCGTTCCGCGCGCGCGCGCGCTTCAAGCCCGGGCTTGGCTGCGTCGAGAGCGATCCTGCGCCTGCTGAAGTCGACGCCGAGCCGGCGGCAAAGTCGTTCGCAGAAGCGCGCGTCCTCGTCGCTCTGTTCGCCGCGCAGGCCGTGATCCACGTGCACCGCGCGCAACGGGTGTGGGAGACTTGCTTGTTGCGCGAGGAATAGAAGCAGCACGCTGTCCGAGCCTCCGGAAAGCGCGATCAGCAACGCCTCGCCGGCAGCGATTCCAGCGTCGCTAGCAAGTCGGTCCCAGCGCTCACCCCAGTTCGCGCCGTCGGCTCCGGCCGGCGCCGCAAGCGCTGCCGAAGGATCCAGCCTCGCTTCGTGCGCGGAGGGAGCTGCGACCTCGGCAAAAAGGCTATTTTCGTGCATGGAGGTCGTGGGGGAGGCGCCGACGGGAACCCGGCTGCGCACTGTGGCGGAGCCCAGCTTCTGCGACGTTTTGCGCGTTGATCGAATCGGCAGCGGGGGCTACCCTCTTGCCCCACGTTTTCCGGAATCCGGCGGCCCGCGCGCTGGCCCTGACTGGCGCTGGCTTTACGTTCTCAGGCAACTCGTCCTCTCGCCCCTAGGAAGCGGCTCCCCAACCACTTCGCACCCCTATTTCAATGACACTTCGCATAGCCATCAACGGCTTCGGCCGCATCGGCCGCAACGTTTTTCGGGTCATTCACCAGAGCCATCCCGAGATCGAAATCGTTGCCCTGAACGACGTGACCAGCACGGAAACCCTGGCGCACCTGCTCAAGTACGACTCGGTGCACGGGCCGTTCCGCGGCACGATCAAGCCCGGCAAGGATTCGATCGTGGTCGACGGGAAGACGATCACCGTCACGGCCGAGCGCGATCCCGCGAAACTCGGCCACGGCGCGAAAAACGTCGATATCGCCATCGAATCGACGGGCGTGTTCACCTCGCGCGCGGATTGTCAAAAACACATCGACGCGGGAGCGAAGCGCGTGATCCTGACCGTTCCCGCCAAGGACGAAATCGACGCGATGATCGTGCTCGGGGTCAACGAAAGGACGCTCAAGTCAACTGATCGGATCGTGTCGAACGCGTCGTGTACGACGAACTGCCTGGCGCCGATCGCGAAAGTTCTGCATGAGAATTTCGGCATCGAACACGGCCTGATGACGACCGTGCACGCGTACACCAACGACCAGAACGTGCTCGACTTGCCGCACAAGGATCTGCGTCGCGCGCGCGCGGCGGCGGTCAACATCATCCCGACGACCACCGGCGCGGCGCGCGCGGTCGGCAAGATCCTGCCGGAGTTGAAGGGCAAGCTCGACGGTGTTGCGATGCGCGTGCCCGTGCCTGACGGCTCTGTGGTCGACCTGGTGGCGCGTCTTTCCAAGGACGTGACCATCGAAGCGATCAACCAGGCGTTCCTGGATGCAGCGAACGGTTCGCTCAAGGGCATCCTCGAGTACTCGACCGACCCGCTGGTCTCCAGCGACATCGTGCGCAATCCGCACAGCAGCATCTTCGATTCGCTCTCGACGATGGTGATGGACAAGCGCATGGTCAAAGTGATCGCCTGGTACGACAACGAGTGGGGCTACTCCTGCCGCGTCGTCGATCTCGCGCTGCTGCTCGGCAAGTCGCTGTAGGCAGGCAGCTTCCATGGCGAGTTCCAAGCACGGTCTCGACGCGTTGGCCCTCGAGGGCAAGCGCGTCCTGGTGCGCGTCGACTTCAACGTGCCGCAGGACGCTTCAGGCGCGATCACGGACGACACGCGCATCCGCGCCGCGCTGCCGACGATCCAGGAGATCGTCAGGCGTGGCGGCCGACCGATCCTGATGTCGCACTTAGGCCGGCCCAAGGGCGTCGATGAGAAGTTGCGCCTGGATGTGGTCGCTGCGCGGCTATCGGAATTGCTGAAAACGCCGGTGAAAAAGCTTGGGGCCTCGATCGGGCCGGAGGTCGAGCTGGCCTGCGCGGCGAAGCAGGGACCGATCCTGTTGCTCGAGAACGTGCGCTTCAATTCCGGCGAGACCAAGGGCGACAGCGCATTGGCCGCGAGCTACGCGAAACTTGGCGACGTGTTCGTCAACGACGCCTTCGGCACTTCGCACCGCGACGAGTCGTCAGTCAGCGGAGTTGCGCGACTGTTGCCGTCGGTGGCCGGCCGTTTGCTCGAAGCCGAGATCGAGGCCTTCCAGCGCGTGCTCGAAAAGCCGGAGCGGCCGCTGGTCGCGATCCTCGGCGGCGCGAAGATTTCCGACAAGCTCGAGGTGATCGACAGCCTGTTGGACAAGGTCGACTGCCTGCTGGTGGGCGGCGGCATGGCCTACACGTTCCTCAAGTCCCAGGGCGTGAAAATCGGCAAGTCCCTGTGCGACGACGCACTGCTCGAAACCGTGCGCGCGGCGCTGGCCAAGGCGAGTGCGCGCAAGATCGAGCTGTGTCTGCCGGTCGACCACGTGATCGCCGACAAGTTTGCCATGGACGCGGCTTCGAAGACGGTCAGCGGCGACATCCCCGATGGCTGGATGGCGCTCGACATCGGCCCCAAGACTCGCGAGTTGTACGCGAACCGCATCAAGGGCGCGAAGACGCTGGTTTGGAACGGCCCGATGGGAGTGTTCGAGATGCCTGTTTTTCGCGCCGGCACCGAAGCCGTCGGCCGCGCGGTCGCGGACTGCAAGGGCTACACCGTGGTCGGCGGCGGAGACTCCGTCGCCGCGGTCGAGTTGCTCGGTATCGCGGCTCGCATTCGCCACATTTCCACCGGTGGGGGGGCGTCGCTCGAGTTGCTCGAGGGCAAGACGCTGCCCGGCATCAGCGCGTTGCGCGATCAGGCCTGACTGGGAGCGAGCGGCTCGCGGCCTTTGCGTTCGCGAGCCGATCAGGCCTTGGCGCCGCGTTTCACGGCAATCAGCGCATGCACGCGATAGTGCACGCTGCTGCGATCGTGCAAGCGCACGTGCCAGTTCAAGCTGTCGAGTTCGCCGGCGATTTCAAGCTCGCTCAACGATTGCGGATGCGCTCCGGGCGTCAGCAAGGCGCGCAGCAAGGGTTCGCTCGCGCCCTGGTTCGGCCCGCGCTGCGAATGGCCGCCGATCCACTGCTCGGGCGCCGTTGCGCCGCTCGACCAGTCGTAGGGGCAGGCCAGCAGTAGTTTTCCACCGGGCCGCAGCACTCGCGCGCCTTCCGCCAAGACCTCGAGCGGTGAGCGCGCGCAGTCGAGCAGGTTGAGCGCGACCACGGCCGCGAAGGACTCCGCCGCGAAAGGCAAAGCCGTCGCGTCCGCCGACCAGAAGTCGACGCGTGGCGCGGCGCGAAAATTCACTGCGAATTCGCGCCGATCGTAGACCAGCCCGACACGCCGACGCGCGTAGACCACGCTTGCTTCGCGCAGCACGCGTGCGGCCAGGCGCAGTTTGGCGTGGTGCAGATCGACACCGACGACATCGCGGCCGCTGCGTTCAGCAAGTTCGAAGGTTGTGCGGCCCACCGAGCAGCCGACATCGAGCAGCGGCCCCTCGACCAGCGGGCCCGCCGCATCCAAGAGCGTGTGCAGGACGCGCGCGATCGAGCCCGGCGCGGGATCGCGCTGCGTTTCCTGCGGATCGAACTCGGCGTAGTGATCGAAGGCGTAGTTGCTGACGTGCTGGCGCAGAGTGTCGTAGCTCGAGCCGCTGCCGCAGGCATCGCCGAGCGCGCTCTCGCTGCTCTCGTTCAGATCCTCGCGCGCCTGGATCGAGGCCCACTGGTCCGCGAGATGCGCGCGCAGATCACGCACGACGAGCGCGAGCCCGTCGAGGATCGGATATTCGCGCTGGCAATCGCGATTCGAGCAGCACAAGGCGCCTTCGTGGATCGCAAGCAGATCGGCACGCGACTCACGCAGCACAAAGAGCGGGGAGTGCAGCGCGCAGGCCGGACAAAGCGGCGCGAGGCGTGCGAAATGTTCGCGTTTCACGCGCTCAGCTGATCAGTACAGTCGGACAACCCGGCGGAAGGATCTTGCCGGTGGGTGAAGGAATTGGCGCGACGCACGCGGCATGCGCGGTCATGTCGCCGACGCGCGCGGCGGGCAAGCCTCCGATCAAGACCGTCGCCGAACCCATCGTGATCAAGCCCGGGCCGCCCGGCACGCAGCCTGGGAGGGTGCATGGACCGGTCATGTCCGTCGAACGCGCCGCGGGCATGTTGCCGATCAAGACCGTGGGCATGCCCTTGATGATCGTCAGCGGCAACGCGGGGTGCGGCACGGGCGTCGGCACCGGCGCAGGCGGGTGGATCGGCGCGTGGCAGTGGGGCGCGTCCTGGAGGACCATGTCGGTCATGCGTGCTGCGGGGTTGCCCATCGTCTGTTCCTTGTACTTCGGCTGCGCGTTATGCGCAGGGGCCGTGGGCAATCAATTGGATGCCGAGCGTCGATTGCACTTGCACGCACAGCGCACTCAAGAGCACCCATGGTATCGGCATTGCGGGCATGCCGGCCATCATCTGCGCCAGCGCGGGATTCATCAGTGGCGAGCTGGCCGCAGCCGCGGTACTGCTGCTCGCGGACATTCCGGACGTGGCGCTCACGGACACACCGAGTGCAGGGCTCGCGGACACGCCGAGCGCTGCAGCGCCGCCAGCCCCGGCTCCACTGAGGCTCATGGATCCGCCCGCGCTCTGGCTGAGCGCAGCGGCTGACGATGCCGCGCTGTTGAGTGCCGTAGAGGCCGCAGCAGCACCGCCCAGGTTCGCACCGAGCGCAGTCACGAGCGATTGCAGACTTGAGCCCGCGCCCGGGGCGAGCACGTCGATGCCCAGCGTGAGGCGAATCATGCCAATGGCACTCAGCAACTGCATCGCGGACAGGATCAGCGCATTGGCCGCCGGATCGAGTACTGCCGGCATGCCGGCCACGTTGCCCTTTGCCACAGCAAGTTTTTTGCCAAGCAGCTCCAACGCACCGGGGACCAACAGGTCGATCCCCAGCCCGGCCTGCACCGACGCCAACGTGCTCGCGGTCAGGCCCGCGATGGCATCCGTGGTCGCCTTGGCCGGGACTCCAGCCAGCGCAGCTGCCGACGACGCAGCAGCGGCTGCTGCCTTGGCCGCGGCGTCGGCAAGCTCGTTGGCGCCGGCGAGCGCATTCTTCAACGCGTCATCCGCCAGCTTCTGGGCTTCCGCGAGTTTTCCAGCGATCGCAGCGCCAAGGTCGTCGGACCATTGTGGCGATTCGAGGTCGACGTCGAGCACGTCTTTCATCTTTTGCACGAGTTCGCCGACCTTCGCGATCTCCAGCACCTTCGGAAGCAAGTACAGCGGCAGCTGCGCAAGCGAGTTGATGAAAGCCGGGATCATCGATCCAAGACTTGCCAAGGTAGCGCCCGCGGAAGGCGAGGCCAGGTCGACCCCGAGACCGGCACTCATCGCCGAAGCGGCGCTAGCGAGCGCGGAGAGTTGAGTTGCCGCCTGCAATTGCGGATTCGCGTCCAAAGCACTCGCCGCGGCTGCCTGCGCCGAGGCCGCTGAACTCGCGCCACCAGCGCTGGATGTGGCTGCGAGCGCAGTGCTCGCGTTCATCACGGCGCTGTTCAGGGCAGCGCCGGCCGGCAGCAGGCCCGCCGGAAGCGCGAGGCCGGTCCCAA
>JAYUOR010000554.1:0-3089 GCA_043760765.1 Planctomycetota bacterium
GCTTCTCAATTGGGGTTACGATGGCGGTCCGGTTGGGCAGAACCGGTCTTTCAGGGCGGATTTGATCGCCCTCCCGCTATTTCCGAAGCCCCCGGATGCCGATGTCCAACGCCCCCTTCCATTCCGTCGTTTACGGCCCGCTCAAGACGCGCCGGCTCGGCATCGCCCTCGGCATCAACCCGGTCCCCACGGCCACGGGAACCTGCCTGCCCGACTGCGTCTTCTGCAAGACCGGTCAGGCGGACGCAGTTCCGATCGTGGCGCGGATCAACTCGGTCCCTAGTGCGGGGGTGATCGTCACCGCGGCGGCGCGTCGGATCATCGGCATGTCCAAGGCCAGCGAAAAGATCGACTGCATCGTGCTGTCCGGAAACCTGGATCCGACCCGCCACCACCAGCTTTTGACCATCACGGAGAACCTGCGCGACCTGCGCAACAAGTGGTTCCCCAAGGCGGATCTCACGATCCTGACCGACGGCACGAACCTCGAGCCCGCCGACCACCGCCGCGCGCTGCAGATCTACGACATGCCGATCCTGCGCTTCGAGTGGGGAACACTGAAGACCTTCCAGGCCATGACCGGCCGCAAGCCCGAGGATCTGAAGACGCTGGTCACGCACCTGACCGGCATGGACCGGCTGATCCTTTCTTCGACCTTCGTGCAGGGCGGCCCGGACAATTCGGTCGATGCCGAGGTCAAGACTTGGATCAAGCGCGTCGAAGAACTGCGCCCCAAGGAAGTCCAGATCCAGACCATCGAGAATCCGAAGGGACGCGCCAACAAGCCGCGCGCGGTTTCGGTCGCGCGCCTCGAGGAGATCGCAGCGCAGCTGACGGAGAAGACGGGCATTGCCACGACGGTCCTGGCCGAAGAGCCGTTGACGGTTTGACAGGCGCCATGGCGCTCGCGGAATTCCGCGCAGTCTCGCACCGCTTTGGAGAACGCACCGCGCTGCGTTCGTTCTCGATTTCGATCCGCGCCGGCGAGGTCTATGGATTGCTCGGGCCCAACGGCGCGGGCAAGACGACTGCGGTGCGCATTCTCTGCGGGCTGCTTCGGCCGAGCGAAGGCCAGGCCTTCGTCGCCGGAGTCGATGTCGCGATCACACCTCTCGAAGCGCGCCGCCACATGGCCTTCGTGCCCGACGGCGCGCCGCTCTACTCGCAGCTTTCGCCCGTGCAACATCTCGCGCTGGTCGGCAGGCTTTTCGGACTCGACGAGGCGGCGATCGCACGCGAGAGCGCGCGGCTGCTCGAAGCGCTAGGCCTCGGCGAACGAGGCGACGATCCGGTCGGCGAATTTTCGCGCGGCATGCGCCAGAAAACGGCGCTGGCATGCGCGATCCTGCCGCGGCCGAAGTTGCTGGTGCTCGACGAGCCGCTCGAGGGCCTCGACGCGCCGACCACGGCGATGGTGAAGGAGTTGTTGCGCGAATGGGCGCGCGCCGGCGGCTCGGTCTTGTACACGTCGCACCAACTCGATGTCGTCGAGCTCGTCTGCGACCGCATGGCGATCCTCTACCAGGGTGAACTCGTCGCCGAAGGGACTTTGGACGAGTTGCGCGCGCAGTCAGGCTCCGGCAAGTCGAATCTCACGCTCGATCAAGTCTTCCGCGCCGTCACCCACGCCGAAGATCCGCGCGTGCAAGCGCGAAGAGTGCTCGGCTTGCCGATCGAATAGCCGGCCATACTGAAATGGGAGGAGAGGGCAACTTGCCGCGAGCAACGCTCTTTCCTTTCACTTCATGCGGCCGTGCATGCACTCTCCTGCGAAACCGTCACGCCACGCCCGCCTGGACCGGTCTGAAAATCCGGTCACGATTCCCTGAATGAATCGACACGAGCAGATGCGGAGTTGGCTGGCCCGGCACGAGAAGCGTGGCCTGACGTTTCGAGAGTTGTCGCTTGATGCCAGTAGGAACTCTGCGATCTTGGGCATTGATGCTGCGCAGGGAATCGCGCGTCATGGTTGCGGAGCGAATGCTCGGCGTCAGGTCGGTGACGAGCCATCCGGGGCGGACAGCCGCCAAATGCCCGACTAGAGATGATGATTGAGAAGTATCTTGATATTCCCCGTCACCGAGGGACCGCCTTCGTTGCCGACGCCGATGTCGAGCAGGCCGTCACGGTTCAGGTCTCCGATTGCCACTGACGACGTGGCTGAGCCCGAGGGAAAGGGAATGAGCAGGGATGACAGTAAGGGGGGAGCCGCATTGAATGGAACAAACGTCCCGTCCCCCCTCCCAAACAGAACAGAGAATATGTTCCCCACGTTTTGTGTACTGGTCAAATGGGCCACAGCCAAATCCAGCACGCCGTCCGCGTTTAGATCGGCTACTGCGATGAAGAACGGGTCGTCCCCTCCCGAAGCGATGCTACCGCCGATGGGGTGGGGTGCAAATCCACCTATTCCGTTCCCCATCAAGATCGACAAAGTGTCTGCCCCATTGGCAGTGACCAAATCCAATTTACCGTCACCATTCAAGTCGCCTGAGACAATGAATGAAGGATTTCCTCCGGTCAGGGGAGGAGAAGGCTGGAGACTAAAGGTTGCCGGTCCCGTTGCGAGCAGGATCGACACTGTGCTGCTGCCGTGATTTGCGGCGGCGATGTCAGGTTTCCCGTCGGCATTAAAATCACCGATCACAAGAGAACGCGGGTTGATTCCACCCGTTGAGATGGTAAAGGGCGTGAATACACCATTCTGCCCTTGAATCAGAATCGAGACGGTACCGGCGTCGCTGGCAACGGCCAAGTCCTTCCTCCCGTCAGCGTTGAAGTCTCCGATCGCGACCGATCTAGGATTGTTATCCACGACAACCTTTGCCGGCAGTCCAAACGATCCGTTCCCCGCCCCCAGCAGAATCGCAGCTTTGGCTTCGACTTTGAGCGGCACTGCAGCGTCCAGATTCCCGTCCGCGTCGAGGTCGCCAAACGCCAAGAGGAAGGCGCCCCCGCCTGCCGTCGTGTCGGTTTGGGATCCGAACGACAACGGTCCGGTAGCAGTACTCGTCTGAAGAACGGTTGAGATGTTCCCGGTGTTTATGTTGGTCATGGCAACGTCGAGCTTCCCATCCGCATTCAGGTCC
>JAYUOR010000555.1:0-7992 GCA_043760765.1 Planctomycetota bacterium
CTGCCCATCATCATTCAAGGAGGCATGGGAGCCGCCATTTCGAGCTGGCGACTCGCACGCGCGGTTTCGACGCTCGGACAACTTGGCGTGGTTTCGGGCACGGCGGTCAACAGCGTGATGGCGCGCCGACTGCAGGACGGTGACGTCGGCGGCGACGTGCGCCGCGCGCTGGCGCACTTCCCCGAGCAGGAAATCGTGCACGGCGTACTGCGCTCGTACTTCCTTCCGCAGGGTCGCAAGGGTCGCTCCTACAAACTCTGCTCGATGCCTTCCGCGCGGCCGACGCTCGCTTTCCAGCAACAGGTCGCGATCGGCGCGTTCGTCGAAGTCTTCCTCGCCAAGGAAGGTCACGACGGTCTGGTCGGGATCAACTTTCTGGAGAAGATCCAGTTCCCGAATCTCGCGGGAATCTACGGCGCGATGCTCGCGGGCGTGGACTTCGTGTTGATGGGCGCCGGCATTCCGCGCGAGATTCCCGGCGTGCTCGACCGGCTGGCTCTGCACGGAGCAGTCTCGATCAAGGTCAATGCCTCAGGCCCGTCGGATGGGCCGGAACACCGCGCGCACTTCGATCCGCGCGTCGTTTTTCCGAAGCTCGAACTCGAGCCGTTGAGGCGACCGAAGTTCCTCGCCATCATCGCGTCTGCGACGCTGGCCGCGCATTTGATGCGCAATCCGACGGGCAAGCTCGACGGCTTCGTGGTCGAGTTGCCGAGCGCGGGCGGACACAACGCGCCACCGCGCGGCGCGCTGCAGCTCGATGCGCGCGGCGAACCGGTGTACGGGCCCAAGGACGCGCCCGATCTCGCGGCGATCCGCGCACTCGGTCTGCCCTTCTGGCTCGCGGGTTCCTATGGTTCGCGCGAAAAATTGCGCGAGGCGCGCGAACTTGGCGCGACCGGCATCCAAGTCGGCACGGCCTTCGCTTTCTGCGAGGAATCGGGCTTGGCCGAGCCGCTCAAGCGCGCGGCGATCGCCAAGTGGGTGCTCGAACGCGACGCGTCGCCACAGCGCGTGCGCACGGATCCACAGGCTTCGCCGACGGCGTTCCCATTCAAAGTCGCGCCGCTCGACGGCACGTTGTCGGACGATGCGGTCTACACGGCGCGCACGCGGCGTTGCGATCTGGGTTACTTGCGGCAGGTCGTAGTCGGCGCGGACGGAAAGCTCGTCTACCGCTGCGCCGGAGAACCGATCGAAGATTTCCTGCGCAAGGGCGGAACGATCGAAGAGACGGTCGGACGGAAATGTCTGTGCAACGCATTGATGGCCAACGCGGACATGGCGCAGACGCAAGCGGACGGATACGTCGAGCCCGCACTCGTCACCGCCGGCGACGACATCGTCGACTTGCCGCGGTTTTTCGGGAACGACCGCGAGGTCCTGTACGCCAAGGATGTCGTCGAGCAGCTCTTGGGCTGAAGGTCGCTAGACTTGGCGGCATGAAGAGCTTCGATCGCCGCTGGCTGGGAACGAGTCGCTTGCCGTGGATCGGATTCTTGCTGCTCGCATTCGCCAGCAGTTCCTGCTTCGGGAACATCGTTGTCGCTGGCTATCCCGCCTTTCTGGGCAACAACGTCGATCCAAACGTGGTGATTTGGCCAGTGGATGCGAACGGCAGGAAGTTTGCCTCGCTGGCCACGCCAGCGACGCAAATGCTGCGGGAGGAAGATCGAGTCGTGACTTTCGACTGGCCCGGGGATCTCGCGCGCTCACTGCCGGACAAGATCGGCAGCGTCACGGTGCTGCTCGACCCCGCGCCCAGCGTCGAGCTGCGCGCCCGCGTGAACGAGTTGCTCCGCAACATCGAGCAGTCGAATCCAGGCGTGAACACATCGATCACGGTCTGCGCGCTGCCCCTCGGCGGAGCGAGTGATGGAAAGTCGTTCACGGCGGCTGTGGAGCGCCTCTACGCCGCCTCTTTCGATCAAAGATCCCAGGAGTCGCTGGAGCCATTGGTCCAGCTGGAATTCCTGTGGTCTTCAAATCAACGCTTTGACGAGCGTCGAATCGTGCTGCCCAACGCCGCGATTCCTGGCGAATACTTCCTTGCGATAGGACAGGGCTCGAGTCTCGAGCGTCCGCTCTTCGATGCGGACTTCGACACGTTGCAAAGCGTAGGTCGCCAACGCGTGCTGGAAGGCGTCGATGACAGGACGGTCGTCTTCTTCCTCGCTCCTTGGGACCTGCAGCACGAGCTCGAGCAATCCATGGCGGCGTTGATGGCCGAGCTCTCGCCGCAGCCGCGGCCCGGTAACTACGCCACTGCGCATTGGGTGCGCTGGCCAATCTGCTACGCCGAATTCACCAGCCTGAAGGCCGTACAACTGACTCTGCAGGGTCGCACCTCCGACTGCACTTGCCAGTACTGCAAGGCGGGCGCGGAACTTTGACGACGCGCGCGTCTCAGCCCAATACGGAAGTCAAGAACTCCCCCACAAGCACGATCTCTTCGAGCGCCGGAATTCGAGCTCGCGGTTCAACGCCTTCTCATGGCTCACGCGCTCGATCACGTCGCGCCCGAGCGCGTCTTGCTAGCGAGGATTTCAAGCCCGGCGCGGGCGTTCGCCACTGCCGTTACGGAAGGACGGTGAACGACAGTGCGTCCGTCAGGGACGAAGCCCCAGGAGCAGGGAATCCTGGATCGCGACTCCACCACTGCGCAAAGACGCGTGTCCCGGGGATCTGCAGCTCGAAGAAGGGGTTGCCGCCAAGCTGGCCGAGCGCAAAGGCGTTGAAGTCCAGCGCGAGCACACCGGAGCAGTCCTGGACAGGCGCAGGAGATCCGCCTGATGTTACCGACGGCGTTCGACCGATCGGAGTTGCCAGGCAAAGCGTGCCACCTTGGAAGGGCGCGTTGTTCTTGCCCACGATCGAGTACAGCAGGATTCCCGCGCGATTGTTCCGCACCAGCGAGCCAAGGATCGTGAAGCCGCTGACGGAACTTGCGCTCGACTGGCCTGCGAAGTCGATGACCGGTCGGCAGTTCAGCGAATTGACCTTCTCCTTGCAGTAGCGATAGGGAGTCCACGGCGCGAGATCGCGCAGAAACACATCGTCCGCGCCATTGGTGTCGTTCGGAACGAACTGGCCGGCCTGGCTATGAAATACGGTACGAATGCCACCGTTGGCCACGTCCGGCTGTTCGCCGCCGAGCGGCACGCTCGGAAGCCCCGTGCTGACGCTCACCAGGCTCGTCGTGCCCAAAGTCAAGTCGCACAGAAAAACATCTCCGATGAAATTGTTGTCCGACGGAACGATCTGGTTGGCGGCATTGTCAAAGGCCACGAACAGACCATCGGGGGAGAGCTTGTAGGAAATGACCGGGCCGTTGGCATTCACATTCGTCGACGTCAGGCTGGCGCAAACAAGGCTGGCCGTCGTGCGGTCATAGACGAAGACGTCTCGATATCCGCTCGTGTCTCCTGGAATGAGCGTGTTGGCATCCGTGATGTAGGCCACCTTGGTCCCATCCGCGGAAATTGTCGGGTACGTGCAGGGCGCATTGATCATTCCGCCCGCCGGTCGAATGCTGATCTGTTCGACGGCGCCGGTCAGCATGTCTTTGACAAAGATGTCGTCGAAGTAGTCGATTTCCGTTCCGACAAGATCGTTGGCTGCGGACTGGAAAGCGACGAATCGTCCATCGTCGGAGATGGAACTGAACGAGGAGTCCGAACTCGCCTGGCCGCCCGTTGCGTTGCAGCTCACCAGTTCGGTGACTCCCAGCAGAGTATCGCGCCTGAAGACATCTTCCCTCGTGTTGACGTCGCCGGCCACGAGGTCGGCAGCACCGCTTTTGAAGGTCACGTAACGGCCGTCGGCGGTGAGGTCTGGATCCGCCGACAGACCTGTGCCGGTGTGACCCGAAAGGTTGATGCTTATGGTGTAGGTCTTGTGGGTCTTGCGGTCGTGCAGGAAGACATCTGCGTTGTTGTTGGCGTCGAGCGGATCGAGGTTGCGCGCCCAACTCATGAACGCGATGCGTCGGCCGTCGGCCGAGGGGACCGGGTCGAAACTGTCGAGGTCCCCAACCACGCCGTTCGCGGACTTGGAGATGAGTTCCAGGCTGTCGTTGGCGAGGTCGCGAAGAAAGACATGCCACCTATTCCCGCCGCCCAGCCCGAAATTCCCCTCGCTGGAAAACGCGACCGTCCTACCATCGCCGGAAACTCTCGCGTATGTGGAGTCGCCGGTGCCCTGGGCACCGGTCGAACTCACGCTGATCCGAGACGTGGTCGGGCCGAGTTGGGCAACGGCTGCCTGAGAGAACGCGGCGGCCGCGATGGCCAGCGAAATTGCCGCTCGAAGCTTGTCTTGATACATGGGAATCCCGTGGAAGGACTGCTGGCGAACAGCGGTCAGTCGCAGATCGTGAAGCGCAAGGCGTCGGTCAATCCAACGTTGTTGGGGGCCGCGAAGCCGGAGTCACGCGACCAGAACTGCACGTAGAGCATCTGACCGACGACCACCGACATGGCCTGCAGATTGACTTGGGTGAAGAAAACGTCGTAGTTTCCCGAACAATCAGGAGGCAGCGGATTGCCTCCGGAAGAGTGGGCTGAAATTCGCCGCATGATTTGATAGACGCACAGCGTGCCGCCGTTGAAGGGCGCGGAGTGCGGAGTGATCCCCACCAGCATCAGACCCGACTTCTGATTGAGCACGTTCGACGCCAGAACGTGAAAGTTGTCCGTCACGAAAAGCGAGGGAGTGCCTGTGGACGAAACGGTCGGGATACAGCCCTGACTGTTCACCTTCGCCACGCAGTAGGCCTCGGGCGGATAGCAAGCTCCCGAAAAGAGGATGGCAGCACCGCCAGCGACTTCCTCGGTGGCCCCAGCGACGAAGTCGAAGCGCGAATCGCCGTCGATGTCTTCGAGCAATGCGACTGCCTGGCCGAGATGGGCGTTGTATGCGGTTCCGCGGACGTCGAAGAGTTGACTGCCATCCGCACCTGAGAAAGCGCGCGCCGACCCGGCCCCAGTGTTGAGCAGATTCCTTGTATTCGGAGCCCCGACAATCATGTCGGCCTGCCCATCGCTGTTCAGATCGCCGCCGGAATCGATCGCGGAGCCGAAGTTCTCATTGTTCAGCTGCCCGTTGATCCCGCGAATCAGGCTGCCGGTCACGCCGGAAAAAACCCGCACCAAACCTTCACCGCCGCTGCCCGCGTTGAACGCAGGAGCACCCACCGCAAGCTCGCGACGTCCATCGGCGTCCACGTCGCTGACGCCGCGAATGCACTGGCCGAACCACGAGTTGTTCGTCGGACCGGTCAAAGTGTAGCGCAGGCTCTTGTCGTATCCGTTGTAAACCTTCACGTAGCCGGTCCCGATCTGGAACTGCGGTGCGGCGATGGCGAATTCGCCACGACCGTCGCCGTTGAGATCGCCTAGTCCGGCCACGGACCAGCCGTAGCGATCCGCAGTGTTCGGTGCAGGCAAGGCGTGGATCAGCGAGCCGGTGCTCGAATACACCCAAGCACCGCTCCAAAAGGATCCGACGATCAGATCGGGTTGCAAATCGCCGTCCACATCGCCGGTCGCGTCGATCGAATAGCCGAATTCCTGGTTCGCCTGCGTGCCCTCGATCTGCCGTAGTACGGCCCCGCTTGCGCCTGAGAAAATGGTCACGCGCCCCGCGTCCCCGAGCGGCGCAGGCGAGCTGACGTCGAAACCGGCAGCGCCGATCGCATAGTCGCTCACTCCGTCGGCATCGACGTCGCCGAGCTTCGCGATCGCCCGACCGAGTTTCTCGTATTGCTGAAGACCCAGATGCTGTCGCAGCAGCGCTCCCCCATGGGAAGAGTAGATGTTCACGAAGCTGTAGGTGTCCGTGGGAGCCGCAACGGCGAGTTCCACGAATCCATCGCCGTCGAGGTCGCCGAGATTGCAGACCGTCGAGCCGAATTGCTGCACACTCCATCCGCCGGCGTTCGCGATCATCCCGATCTGGGTCTGAGCGGCTGCCGACCCCGCCAGGACGGCGAGTGCGAGAGCCTTCGGGAAGAGCGCATTCTTCGAATATCGCATGGTTGACGCCTCTGTACCTGTTTGGTGACAGTCGAGTCTAGCAATAGGATCCGATTGCGACTGCGCATTCGCGCGCATCCGCCGCTGTGTTCGCCCCCTTCGCACGCAGTGCGATCCGGCCCCCCCTACGGCCGGTAAGAAGCCGACAGGGGCCCGGCCAGGGATAAAATCGACCGCCGAGCCTTCCCAACCAGGCGAAAGCCGCGCAGCATGGAGGCCCCGGATCCGACAAGGTCCAACCAGCTTTGGAGCAGCCCATGTTCAGTGTGAAAATCCCAAGTGCAAGCCTGGGGCTCGTCGTTTCTTGCGCGCTGAGCATGTCGTTGCCCGCGGCCGCACAGAGCTTTTCCGTGTCAGGCCCCGGCGGATTGATCCCGGCCATGAATGCCGGCGGTGGCACTTACCCAACAACACCGCTGCTCGGCGAAGAATTCAGCTCGGCGGTCAGCGTTCCAAGTCCAGTTTCCAGCATCTGCCTGGTGCGCCTCACTGGCTGGAATCATTCCTGGATCGGCGATGTGCAAATCGTCCTCGTCGATCCCAACGGCGTCGGCCATAACATCGTTTGTCGGCCGGGTTACACCGGGGCGGGCTTCGGAAATGCGAGCGACGCCGTCGGCAGTCCGCACGACATCGTCGACGCGACCACGCCGGGAGCGCTGACAGTGCCCGTGGCAGGCGACATGGTCGCGGGCATCTACGCGCAGCATTTTGGCGAGCCGGTGTCTCCGTTCCCGGACGGCACGAACAACATTTTCAACACGCCGATGAAGCTCATCACGGGCCCGCAAGGCACGTGGACGTTGAAGATCTACGACTGGGCCGATGGCGACACGGGCGCGATCAGCGGCTGGACGCTCGAAGGAAATAGCTGCGGCAGTTTGCCGGCGCCCGTCACGTACTGCACGGCAAAGACCAATAGCCTTGGCTGCGTGCCGCAAATTCTCGGCATCGGACTCTCCTCGGCCACGGCGGGATCTGGATTCACGCTGCGCGGAATCAACGTGCGCAACAACAAGCCCGGACTGCTGCTCTACTCGAACGGCGGCCGAGACGCGGCGCCGTTCCAAGGTGGATTCCGCTGTGTCAATACACCGTTGAAGCGCTCGATTCCGATCAACTCCGGCGGTTCGCCCGCTCCCGCCGACGACTGCTCGGGGATGTACTCGATCGACATGAACGCTTTCGCGGTCGGATCGCTAGGTGGGCTGCCGGCTTCCTATCTCGTCGTCCCCTACAGCGTCGTCGACGCGCAGTTCTGGGGCCGGGACCCGGGCTTTCCCGCGCCCGACAACACCACACTTTCGCCGGGCATCGAATTCGTCGTCGGCCCGTGAGGAGCCGATAGCGCGGTCGGATGCGCGCGTGTGAGGCTGGCGCGCACTCGTGTGCCGGGAGGGCTCTCTCAGCTCTGCCTGCCTCGAATGGCGACCGGGCGATACGCATGCGCCGCGGGCAGTCCGTGCCCGCGGCCGCTGGCGTTCGTGCACGAACGCACGAATCAGGCGCGTGCAATCATGCGCCGTGCCTCTCGCCGTGTCAGAGACACATGGCAAAGCGGATTGCGTCGCTGAGCGAACTGTCGTTGGGCGGCGTGAAACCCGGATCGCGGCTCCACCATTGAACATGGATCACCACTCCGGCGTAGTGGATTTGCGCCATGCCAGCGCCGGAAAACGCGTAGCTGTTGAAGTCGAGCACGAAGGAACCACTGCAGTCCACACCCGGTGCCGGCGTGCCGCCGCTCTGCTGATTGGGACCAAGTTGCACGGGCGGACCGACGCACAGCCTGCCGCCTTGGAACGGTATCGCCGCGGGACCTGAAATACCGTAGAGCAGGAAGCCGGGCTGGTTGTTGCGCAGGTTGTTTGCGTTGATTACGAATCCGCTCGGCGCGGACAGACTTGGCGTGCCGCTGAATCCGATCGAAGGCACACAACCCAACGAATTGATCTTG
>JAYUOR010000556.1:0-3081 GCA_043760765.1 Planctomycetota bacterium
AGCGGATTTTTCGGATTCGGCGTCTATGTCCGGCGTTTCCTCGACGTGCTCGGGGTCATGTTCCTGACCAAATTCACGCTCAAGCCGCTGCGCTTCTTCGGCTCGGTCGGGGCGCTGTGCTCCTTCATCGGGGCCGTGATGCTCGCAGTGGTCGTGTACCAGCGCTTGACCGGTGACAAGGAAGGTCTCTACGGCCGGCCGGTGTTCCTGATCGCGATCATGCTGCTCGTGCTCGGCGTGCAGATCATCGGCTTCGGTCTGGTCGGCGAGATCATCATCTACACCCAAGCGCGCCACCTGCGCGAGTACCGCGTCGAACGCGTCTACGAATGAACGCCGCACAGTCCGCTGAACTCGAATTGTCCGCCGGTCCGCCGCCGCAAGAGTCGCCGGCGGCAGCGCTCGAAATCCGTGCTGGCCGACCCAGCGATGACGCCGCGCGCGATCTCTTCGTGCGCGCTCATGCGCGCGGCACGTTTTTCCACTTGAGCGGCTGGCGGCGCGCGGTCGAGCGCGTCTTCGGCCACGAACCTTGCGATTGGATCGCCTGGCGCGGAAGCGAGATCGTCGGTGTGCTGCCACTGATGCGCACGCGCTCGCCATCTCTGCGCACGCAACTGATCTCGATGCCCTATGCCGTTTACGGTGGGGCGATTGGACAGAGTCCAGACGTCGAAGCGTTGCTGGTCGACACTGCAAGACGTGAAGGCCTGCGCGAGCGGGCCGGCCGGCTTGAGCTGCGTTACCTCGAGCCCTCAGGGCTGGAACTCACGCCGCATTCTTTGTACTCGACCTTCATCCGCGAGCTGCCCAAGACGGTCGAAGAAGTCCTGCCTTCGATCCCGAAGAAGGCGCGTGCGGAGTGCCGCAAGGCGCGCGAGAAGCACAAGCTCGAGCTGACCGAAGGCCTGTGGTACACGCGCGACTTGCACCGCCTCTTCTCGAACAACAAGCGCAACCTCGGTTCGCCGGGATTGCCGCTCGAGTGGTTCCAGGCGCTGGCCGATGAATTCAAGGACGATTTGGTCGTGCACATCGTGCATCAGGGACGCGAACAGATGTCCTCGGTCATGTCGTTCGTGTACGGCAAGACGCTGCTCGCCTATTACGCCGGCACGGCGGACGAGGTCGATCGCAAGTACTCGGCCTCGAACTTCATGTACATGGCGCTGCAGGAATGGAGCGTGTCGCGCGGACTCGAGCGCTTCGATTTCGGCCGCAGCCGGCGCGACTCGGGCGCTTTTGCGTTCAAGGAACACCAGGGATTCGAAGCCCGCGAGCTGCCGTACCAGGTGGCGCTGCTGAAGGACAAGCGGCTGCCCAACTTCACGCCGTCCAATCCGAAAACCGAACGCCTGCGTAAGACCTGGAGCCGATTGCCGCCCTGGCTCGCGCTGCGGCTCTCGGTCCCGCTTTCGCGCTACCTGCCCTGAAGCGGGCTCCGCGCGCCGAGGTCGAGCGCCAGTTCGACGGCTTCCAGCACGCCGTCGCAGATTGCGAACGGCTGCGCATTCGCGGGAAGCTCGGCCAGTCGCGCGGCCTCGCGTTCTCCCTTGCCCGTGCGCACCAGTATGCTTCGTACGCCGACCGCCGCCGCGGCGGCCAGATCGCGCAGTGCATCGCCGATGACCCAAGCGTGCGCGAGGTCGATCTCGAAGCGTCGCGCGGCCGCCAATAGCAACCCCGGCGCGGGCTTGCGGCACGAGCAAGGCCGGTGATAGGGCGCGACCCCGCCACCCTCGAGGTGCGGGCAATGCAAGACGCCGTCGAGCCGGGCGCCCTTCTCCAGCAACCGTTCGCACAACGCCACATGCACGCGCTCGAGCTCGAAGTGGCCCATCCAGCCGCGCGCGATGGCGCTCTGATTGGTGACCACGATCGCCGCCAGGCCGGCCTGGTTCACGCGTTGGACGGCGAGTGCCGCGCCGGGCAGCAATTCCAGCTGGGCCGCGGCGCAAAGTGCGCCTTCGATCTCGCGGACAAGCGTGCCGTCGCGGTCGAAGAACACCGCCGCCCGCCGGCCGCTAGCGCGCTCCAGACTCACGGCATGACGGCCGGCCGCATGTGCACGAACATGCGCTCGGGTGAGTAGGTTTGCTCGAAGCGCAGGGGAACCCAGCCGTCGTAGACGTTGAGGAACATCGGAAAGTGGTAGGAATTCGGCCCCAGGTAGGCTTCGTTCCAGTAGATCAAGTACGTGCGTTCGTCCGCATCGACGATGCGCGATGCGGTCTGGTAACCGTCGAGCACGAGATCGATGCGCTGCTTTTTTTGGTCGATCGCCAGGCAGCAGGGCGTGGCGAAGCCCGAGTCCCTGCCGTCGATCAGGATGCGCGCGCCGACCGGCTTGGAGGCGATCATGACACCGCGCGACTCGGGCTCCGAGTTGATGACCGCCGTCAGGACATAGACGCCGGCGCTGATCGCGAGCGCGGTGTTCAGCGTTTCCGCACTGGCGTGGATATAGGGCGTATCGATGCTGTGGCAACCCGTGACCGACGACAGAACGCCGACTGCGCAGAGCAGAACAGGAGCTGAGTGAAGCAATCGAGAACGCATCAGATTTCCTTGGAGGGTTGACTCAGAGAGCATAGCCCGGCGCGAGCCGGGTTGCCTTCCTCGGCGCGCTTCTGCACGCTGCTGGAGTGAGCGACCAGGAAAGATCTTCTCGCGCTCCCGTTTCCAGCGCGAGCTCGAACGGAGCCGGGACCCGCCCGGCACTGGTTTCCAGGGACTGCGGGCGTCCTGCCGCGCTCGCCTTGCTGCGCGAACCACTGTTCTGGCTCGCGCTGGTACTGGCGCTGAGCCGCTTCTGGCGGCTCTCGCAGTGGAGCCTGTGGGAGGACGAGGTTTTCACCCTGAGCGACGCCCGCGGTTTTCTTGCCGAAGGGACCGGCGCAGGCCCGAGAAACCCGCTGGGCTACCTGCTTTTCGCCGGCTTGATCCATGGCCTTGGCGCGGTGCCGGGCGAGTTCGCAATGCGCGTGGTTCCAGCGTTGCTCGGTGTTTTCGGAATTGTCGCCTGCGGCATGTGTTTCACACCGACCTTTGGTGCGCGGCGCGCGGCGGCGGCGGCGGCGA
>JAYUOR010000557.1:0-3074 GCA_043760765.1 Planctomycetota bacterium
GATCGTGCCGTTCGATCCCGCCCAACTATGGAAAGCGACGCCGGAGCCGGTGCCGGCACCGTGGAAACTCGGCTACTTCGTGAAGGGCTCGATTAATCGCAAGCGCTTCGAAGGTTGGATCGGAAAGCGCTGGGGCCGCTTCTTCATCCTCATCGATGATGATCTGCAGGCGGCGGCGGGCATTGCTCCTGGCGATACGGTCCAAGTCGAGATTGAGCCGCGCGCGATGGCCAAAGTGAAGCCGAGCGCGAATCCGCCGGCGATGCGGGCGAAAAAGGCCTGAGCCTGTTCGCGAGTCTCTGCTATTCGACCTTGCGCGGCGCGCGCGTGTGGTCGGCGAAAGCGGCAGCCCGGCCTGGAACAGCTCGTCGCTGGAGAGAGGCGCGCTTCGTGCCCGCAACTGGAGCCCCGCGCCTGCAGCGGCCTTAATTGCAGAGGGTGAATTGCACCGCGTCCGTCAGGCCGATGTTGTTCGGCGCGGCGAAGCCTTGATCGCGACTCAGGAACTGCGCGTACAGCGTGACGCCGAGCGTGAGCCCGTGCGTGACCATGTAGGGCTGGCGGAACTGGAACGAGTACGTGCCGGTGCAGTTCTGGAAGGCTGGCAGCGTGTTCGCGGGCGGGACGACCGCGCGCGCGAGCGGCGACTGCACGCACAGCGTTCCGCCACCGAAGGGCTGCGCGGCGGGGCTCGCGCTCCAGAGGAGCACGCCGGGTTTGCCGGGCAGCACGTAGTACGCTACCACGTAGAACGAATCGAACGCGCCACCGGTGTGCGCCGCGCCGGTGACCGAGATCATCGGCGTGCAACCCGCGCTGTTCGTCTTCACCGTGCAGTAGACGGCGCTTGGCGTCACGGCGAGCTGCGTGTCGACGAGGAACGCGTCGCCGCCCATGTCCCTGTCGCGCAGTACGAGGTTCGCGGCCTCGCTCGTGAATGCGACGTAGCGGCCGTCGGCGCCGTTGATCGCGCCGAAGCTGTCTCCGTCGCCCTGCGCACCGAACGGGCCGTCGCTCAGTCGCCGCAGTGTCCCGGTCTGCAGGTTTCGGAACAGGACGTCCAGCTTGCCGTTGAGGTCCGGAAGCACGAGATTCGTCGCGCGCGACGCGAACGCGACGCTGCGCCCATCCCGCGAAAGCACGGGATCGCCGGAGTGGTTGTCGCCCACGGCGCCGAAGGCGTCGAGGCTCGCGCACATCGTCGTGCCCGTGACGCGGTCGCGCACGAAGACGTCCGACGAACCGTTCGTGTCGCCGGGGACCAGATTGCTCGCGAATGACCACCACGCGATGTAGCGCGCGTCCGCTGAAAGCGTGGCCTGCCAGCCGTCGCCGTTTGCCTGCACGCCGGCGCTCGAGACGCTGACGAGCTCCGTCGTTCCTGCGACACGGTCGCGGAGGAAGACGTCGATCACGCCATTGTTGTCGACGGCCACGAGGTCGGTCCCGCTGTGCTGGAAGACGACGAACCTCCCATCGGGGCTGATGCGCGGATTCCCTCCGCCGCCGTTCGAGAAGCCTCCGGCCGTATTCACGTCGACGAGCAGCGTGACCCCCAGTTGCCGATCGCGGAGGAACACGTTGCTCACGAGTCCCTGATCGCCGGGAACCAAGTTCGACGCGCCGCTGGTGAACACGACGTAGCGTCCGTCGCCCGAAATCGCGGGACTGAAGCAGAAATGGTTCGCCTCGATGCCGCCAGGCCCGACGCTGAGGCGCTCCGTGACGCCACTCGCGCGGTCGCGCGCGAAGATGTCGTAGAAGCCGTTCGTGTCCCCGGGAACGAGGTTCGTCGCGCTGCTCTGAAACACGACGACGCGGCCGTCGTCGGAGATGTCCGCCACCCAGGTGTCGCCGTTCGGCGCCTGTCCGTTCGACGTCAGGCTCACGCGCTCGACACTGCCATTCGCGCGATCGCGGAGGTAGACGTGGGCGACGGTGATGCCAGGCACACCCGGCGCGTAGCTGATGCAGCCGGAATCGAACACGATGAAGCGGCCGTCGGGAGTCATCGCATCCACTGTTGCGTAGGTCGTCGGTCCTCCGAATCGGCCTTGCGCGTCGACGCTCTCCATCGTCGTCGTTTGCGCGCCGGCCGGTCCGCCGAAGGCCACGATCACGGCGACCGAAAGCCCTCGCCCGATGGTCCTCGGATTCATCATGCCTCCTGAGCTATCCTAGCGCGGATCTGGATGCACGCGTCGACGGCCGCGCAATCGCTTCGAGGTTCTCGCCCGAGGCGGTCACGAGGGGGGATGGGACTCCCGCTTCGAATCTTTCCTCCCTGCCGCGAATCGATCGCAGCCAGGCGAAGGAGTCTCAGTACTCGTCAACCACCGGTACGTCGCAACCTGCCTTCGCAATCCCGACTGCCAGAACTACTTCAAGCGCGTGGCACGGGGCGTTGTAGTGGAAGGCGTGAACATCGGGGATTTCAGGCCGACGCCGATCCCGCTCCCACCGCTCGCCGAGCAAACGCGCTTCGTCGCCGGAGTCGAGCACCGCTTGAGCCTGGTGGAAGAACTGGAAGCCGTCGTCTCCGCCAACCTCCAACGCGCCACCCGCCTGCGCCAGTCGATCCTTCAACGCACATTCACCGGCCAATTCACCGGAGTCTGATGGATGTACTGACCGCGCAGTACGTTCTGGCGGATGGAACGATCTGCGCTCATACTGTACCGCTCCGATACCGATGGACCGAGCTGGCGATCGGGCGGAGGAATGTGCTGATTGCCGAGCTTGTTCACCCGAACCTGCGGTCGATCCACAATTACCAGAGATGCAGCTATCCGGAAATTCCGGATGGTTCGATTGGAGTGTCACCGGGACGTGGCACGCGCGGTCGAACACTACCGACCCTCGGGTCGCGCGATCGGTTTTTCATTCCCCTCCCTCCCTTCGCCGGACGACTTTTGTGAGCAACCTGACTCCCAACTCTCCCGCTCCCGGCGGCGACTCAAACCCGGTGTGCACTGAACCGGGGGAGGTCCACAACAGCTATCACTTGGGTCAGATCGTCTGCCTGCGTCAATTGCTCGGCACCTGGCCGCCGCCGCAGGGCGGCACTACGTGGT
>JAYUOR010000558.1:0-7974 GCA_043760765.1 Planctomycetota bacterium
GCCCGCGGGCGGCGACAAGCCGATGTCGCTCCAGTGCTGGTACACGCCGTCGGGACCGGGATTGCCGAACTGCGTCGGCGGCACTGGGAGTGCGTTGTACTTGCGCGCCTCCTCATAGCTCATCTTGTACGGCGGGATGCGGTTGTCCGCGATCTGCACGTTGTTGAGCACGAAGTGTTGTGTCGGATGGGTGCTGCCCGGCGCGGAGGCGGCCAGGCCCGCGAGCGTCTGTGTGATCGCACCGCTGATCCGGTCGAAGGACAACGGCAGTGAGCCGTTGATGCCGAAGCCGAGCAGTTGCTGGGCCCACTGCTGCGTCATGCCGTTCTCGACTTCGATCACGTGCGTGTTCGGATCGTTGGGCGCGAGCAGCGTGTCGACCGCCAGCGGCTGACCGCCGATCGTGGCAGTGATCGCACCGTACTCGCCGTCGGTGCGCAGCAGATTGCCCGCGGCGTTCGTCCAGCGCACGCGCACCCACATGCGCCGGCCCTCGGGATAACCCGTGATCAGCTTGTGGCCCGTGCGGTTGACGATGCGCAGCGTATTGCCGTTCACGGTCAAGCCCGCGGCACCTGCAAGCGATTCCTTCGCGCGCTGGGAGCCCGCGTCGAGAGCCGTCTTCTGTTCGGGGGTGAACGGATAGTCGACGCGCAGCCGACCCTGGGACTCGAGCCATTGCATCGCGCTGCCCATCCAGTAGTTGCCCCCGGTCATGTCGTGCTTGGGGATATCCGGACGTCCGGGAGCGAAGGGCAAATTGCAGGCGCGGCCGACCACGGGGCGCATGTGGCAGCTCTGGCAACTGAAGTTGCGCGTGGTCCCGTCGGCATAGTTGCCGCCGGTGCCCGCGAGCAATGCCGCTTCATAGGCGCGCAGCAGTCCGCCGGATTTCAGCTCGGCGGGCAGTTGATTGAAATTCGAGACGGGAAGAGTCGAGAGCGGGGTGGAGCGGTGTTCGCTCGCCGTGCGTTCGATCACGCCGTACTCGTGCGGCAAATTCTTGAACGCGGCTTTGCCCGCGACCGGTGATCCGGGAACGCCGCTGAATTGTCCCGGTGCAAGCGGCAGCGGCGCGCCGTTGTTGTGCGCCAGGTCGCCGGTGACCGGATTGGAAACGTCGTGGCAGGTGGAGCACAGATCCGGGCTGCGGTGCAACTTCGATTGCATCCAGGCGTGCGGCGTCTGCGGATTGGCATAGGGCCCAAGGCGCTCGGGCCCGCCCCACAGCACGTACATCGCGCTGCCGCGGAAAGCCTTGGCCGGGTTACCGCCGTCGTTGGCGATGAACGGTGCATTCTGCACGCCGACGTGCTCCGAGTTGTCCGGGTTGACGAGCTTGTGGCAGAGCTCGCAGGTCACGCCGTCGAGATCGAACTGGGAGAGGCCAGACCCGTCGGTCGGCGTGGAGTGGCCGGCGATCCAGCCCTTCGAAACGTGGCAGCGCAGGCAAAGATCGCCGGAGCCGCCGAAGTCTTGTTCCGCGACCGCCAAGGTCGCCCAGAACAGCGGGTCGCTCGAGGCGTGACCCATCATGCTGCCCTGCCACTGGAACCAGGGTTCGGTTTCCTGATCGACGTTCGAATGGCAGAACGCACAGTTCCAGGACGGATTGGGCGGGATGACCTCCAGCGGCTGCGTGCCCGGCTGTTGGACATCGGTCGGAGCGGACTGGGAGGCCACGGCGGCCGCTACCATCAATGACGCGGCCAGAATGGGGGCCAGCTTGGAAAGGCGCATGCGGAAGGGTCGGGTCAGGGTTGGCGGTCGCAAGTTGCTGACCGCAAAGCGTACCTCCTCCAACGACTTTGGAGGGCCCCGGATCGGGTCGCAGAGCGACTGTCCCGCATGAATGTCGCGAAAACTATTCCCGCCGGGTGATGGCGCGGTCGGCGAAACGGCTTTCCTGGGTCGCGCCGGGGGGGAAGGCCCGCTGCATTTCCGGGGCGCAGGCATTCACGCCGCCGACCAGCCCATCGGCCAGGGCCCCGCGCCGGACACCGGCAAGTACGGCCTCGACCACAGTCGGCCAATGCTCGGGCTTCAGGGCCCCGGAGACGGCCGCGTTGGCGAGCACCACGACGCGGTGCTCGAACAACGAGACGAAGAGCAACACGACCGGCGCCGTCGCATCCTTTCCTTGAGTCAGACGCGCGAGTTCGATGATGGCCTGCTCGCCGGCCGCTGCGTCAGCGACCCTGCGCGAGAGGAACCAGCGCCGATAGTCCGCGCACAGCCGCGTGAAGCCGAGTCCCGCCG
Source organism: Planctomycetota bacterium (assembly GCA_043760765.1). Classification (GTDB taxonomy): domain Bacteria; phylum Planctomycetota; class UBA1135; order UBA1135; genus JADJQU01. The sequence goes on from JAYUOR010000558.1 coordinate 2,260, forward strand.
CGGTGATCGCAATTTCCGCCGCGCCGAGTTGGAAGAAGCCGTGCGCGGGCAGGACTCGCAGCAGCGCTGCGTTGGCGACCACGACGAAGGCCGCGCTGCCGAGCAGCAGGGCCTGCGTGTGTGGATCGGAGCGCTCGACGACCAGCGGGACGATGTCAGCGCAGGTCTTGGCTTCGATGCCACTGATCGCGGCGCGAACCCGCTCCTGATCTGCTGGTGTCAAGACATCCACGGCGCGGTAACGCTTGCGCAGCGCGAAGGCGCGAGCGACGAGCAGCAGAGCCGCGAGTGCGAAGAGCCAGGGAGCAAGGCGGAAGAACGCGCTGTCGACCAGCTGCTGTTCGTAGCCGGACGCACTCCAGTCCTGAATCGTTGCGGCGATCGTCACCATCGGCCCGACGCTCCTCCGCCCGAAAATCCGCCGCCTCCGCCGAAGCCGCCAAAGCCGCCTCCGCTGAAGCCGCCACTCCCGCCGAACCCGCCACCCACGCCGAGGCCACCGAATCCGCCAATGCCGCCGAGGCCACCCCCAAATCCGCCGCGCCTTCGTTTGGAGAGCGCGATGGCGATGATCAGGAGGCCGAGCAGGATCGGGCCGGCCATCCTGCCGACTCGCTCTGAATCCACGCCACGTCCGCCGATGGCTGCATAGTCGCCCCCGATCACCTGGTGCAGCGCGACGACGCCGTCCTCGAGTCCGCCGGCGAAATCGCCTGTACGGAACTTGGGCAGGATCACGTTTTGGATCACGCGCCAGGCGATCGCGTCGGGAACATCTCCCTCGAGACCGCGACCGACTTCGATGCGCACATCGTGTTCCGCGCGCGCGACGACGATCAGCGCTCCCTTCTGCGTTTCCTTAGAGCCGATGCCCCAACTGCGCGCCGTTTTCAGCGCGAAATCCTCGATCGGTTGGCCGCCCAGGCTCGGCACGGTCAACACCGCGATCTCCGCGCCCGACGAACCCGAGCGGTAGGACTCCATGCGTGCTTCGAGCGCGGTTTCGCGTTGCGCGGGCAGCATGTCGGCCAGGTCGGTGACCCAACCGTCGTTCTTCGGGATGCCCGCCGAGCCCTGCGTGAAGACCAGGCCGAAGGCGAGAAGCAGCGCTGAAAGTGCGCTCACTTCTTCGAGCCGAAGTCGACCTTCGGCACGGCGCGCTCGGCTTCCTCGGCCTTGTACTGCGCGATCTCCTTGAAGTTGAACATCCCGCCGATGACGTTGCCGGGGAACGTGCGCAGCTTCGTGTTGAAGTCTTGCACGCTTGCGGTCCAGTCCGTGCGCGCGATTGTGATGCGATTCTCCGTGCCTTCGAGCTGACCCTGCAGTTCGCCGAATTGTTGTGTCGCGCGCAGCGCGGGATAGTTTTCAGCGACGACCAGCAAGCGCGACAGCGCGCCGCCGAGCGAAGCTTGGGCCTTCATGTAGGCATCCATTTGCGCCGGGTCGGTCACGTCCGCCGGCAAGCTCGCCTTGCCGACACTGGCGCGAGCATCCACAAGACCCTGTAGCGTCGACTGCTCGAAGTTCGCCGCGCCCTTGACCGTTTCGACCAGGTTGGGAATCAGGTCGTAGCGGCGCTTGAACTGAGCGTCGAGATCCGCGACCCGTTTCTCCACGGTCGTCTTGCGCGACTGCAGTCCGTTGTAAGATCCGATCGAACTGACAACGAGCAGCACGAGCACGCCGACGACGACCAGCACGGCGATCAACGCACCGCTCAGTGCACCGGTCTTCGAAGGATTGCGCGACAAGGGACGAGAAAGGTTCTGCATAGGACTCGAGGTTCTCCGGGAGGGAAGTGATCAGGAGCCAAGCTCCCAAACGCGGCGTCAGTATGCGCTTGCGGCCCAAACATTCATCGCACGTGTCGCCGACTGTTCCCGTGGATCGATTCGCCGGGCTTCGCGGAGCACCTTCCGGCGCCATTCGAGTCTGGAATTGACCCTCTCAGGCTCGCTACCTAAACTCGAAGCCGCTTCTTTTTCGGGGGTTCATCGGTCACGACACACGTGGCCGGAGGAACACACACCCCCGGCCGCGCGCCGGAGCCATTTTCTTCCAGGAGCAGCCGTGGAACCCAAAGCGCACGCGACCTTGCTCACAACCGCTTCGAGTACCTATCCAGGCCATCCCGAAGGCTGCCCGCCGATGCCGTCACTGGGTGGCACCTACGTCGCGCGTTTCGCCCGCGACACCAGTGACCTCGAGCGCATCCAGAAGTTGCGCTTCGAAGTCTTCAATCGCGAACTAGGCGAGGGACTCGAGGAATCCTGGGCCAACGGTATGGATCGCGACCCCTTCGACAGCCACTGCCATCACCTGATGGTCGTGCACACGGAAAGCGACGCCGTGGTAGGCACCTACCGCCTGCAGACCTGGGAGATGGCGCAAGCGGGCCTCGGTTTCTACACCGCGACCGAATTCGATCTCACCAGCCTGCCCGCCGAGATGTTCGAACGCTCGATCGAGACCGGCCGCGCCTGCGTCGAGAAGGAGCATCGCAACGGGCGCGTGATCGCGCTCCTATGGAAGGGTCTGGCGAGTTATCTGATCCACAACAAGAAGACGATCCTCTTCGGCTGCTGTTCGCTGACTTCGCAGGATCCGCACGTAGCGCGCCAGACCTATGAATTCTTGGCCAGCGGTGGATTCCTGCATCCACTCTACAAGACGGCGCCGACTCGGGCGCACCTCTGTTACGCACCCGATTTCGTGCCCGACCTCGACGTCAGCGTGAGACTGCCTGCGCTATTCGCCGCCTACCTGAAGGTCGGCGCCAAGGTGACGGGCGAACCGGCCATCGATCGCGAGTTCAAGACGATCGATTTCTTGGCGCTGCTCGACGCGAACCAGTTGGAACCGGCAGTGCGGCACACGTTTTTCCGGCACGCCGACGACGCCGGCCTCGCGCCTTCAGAGAGATCACGGTGAGCGGGAGCGCCGACGAGGAGTGAACACTCTGCGCGCCGGCGTGCGCCTCTTTTCGATCTTCGCAGTCACTGCGGGAGTCTTCGCCGTCTGGTGGTCGGGGCACCTGTTGACAGGTTCGAGTTCGCCGCGCGCCCACGCCTGGCGACGGCGCGCCATGCGCCGTTGGTCGCGCGCCATGGTTTCCATCCTGGGCGTGCGCATCGAGACCCGCGGCCCGATTCCGCCCGCGCCCTGCGTGCTGGTCTCCAATCACTGCGGCTACGTGGACATCCCCGTGCTGGCCTGTTGCGCGAATACGGTTTTCGTGTCCAAGACTGAAGTGCGCTCCTGGCCGCTGATCGGGGGCGCTGCGGCGGCCATCGGGACCATTTTCATCGATCGCAAGTCGCGCAGGACGATTCCGCAGGTCAATGCGGCCATCGGGGCCGCGTTGGACGCCGGCGATCGCGTGCTCTTTTTTCCCGAGGGCACCAGCACGGACGGGAGCGCCATCCTGCCCTTCAAGTCGTCCTTGCTGGAGCCCGCCGCGCAGAGTGGCTATCCTGTTTTCTGTGCCGCCGTGCGTTATTCCACGTCACCCGAGGAGTTGCATGCGTCGCAGTCTGTGTGCTGGTGGGGAGACATGGAGTTCACGCCGCACGTTTTGCGCTTGTTGCGTCTGTCACAGATCCGTGCCCAGGTCGAATTTCATCCACAACCGCACCTAGACGCGGACCGCAAGCTACTTGCGGAGCGGACTGAGCAGGTCGTCAAGGACATGCTCCAGGGTTTGATCGACTCCTAAGCCACCATGCGAACGAACGCACTTTTGTCCCAGCGCAATCAGGCCTTCCTAGGGCAGGCGCTCGAGCTGTTGGAGAGCATGCCCGCAAGTCTGTATGCGGCTCGGCCAGCGCACTTCGAGCGCGGCGGAGTCGGCGCGCACATGCGCCACGTACTTGATCACTACGACGCCTTTCTCGACGGGCTCGACAGCGGCCGCATCGACTATGACGCGCGTGAACGCGACCCGCAGACCGAAATCGACATCGAAATCGCGCGTGCGCGACTGCGGCAGACGGTCGCGCGGCTTGTGGCGACGTTCTCTCGCGCGGACATCGCGGCGAGCGGCGCCGAGCGGAAGATCGAAGTCGCCATGGATCTTGGCGGACGGCCGTCTGGAAATCCGAGCTCTAGCGTTTCCAGCCTGGGCCGCGAACTTCAGTATTTGGTGGCGCATACCGTGCACCATTTCGCGCTGATGGCGGTCGTGCTGCGCTTCGCCGGCCACGAGCCCGGCCCGGAGTTCGGCGTCGCAGCTTCGACGCTGCGCCACGAAGATGAAGTGAATCTCGGCGCATGTGCACGCTGAGTTGGGGCCTGCTGCCCGACGGTTACTTCGTGGCCTTCAGCCGTGATGAACGCCGCACGCGCGCGGCGGGGCTTGCACCTCGAGCCATCGAACAGAATGGGGTGCGCGCGCTAATGCCCATCGACGCCGAGGCCGGCGGAACCTGGATCGTGGTCAACGAGCTGGGCTGTACCCTCGCTCTCTTGAACGGCTATCGATTTCAGGACGCGAACGCGCCCGTGGCCGCTGATACGGCCGCTTGGATCAGCCGCGGCAAGCTGGTCATGGATCTTTGCGACGTCGCGACGGACGGCGCAGTCGCGGAACGCATCAGTGCGCTGAAACTCTCGCGTTTTCGGCCCTTCGAACTCGCCGTCATGGACGGCGAAGGTCGCGCCTCGCTGCATACTTGGAACGGTGCGGCCATCGAACGACGCGCCTTGACCCTGCAGGATCGCCCGCTGGTCTCGTCTTCATTCGACGACAGCGGCGCCCGCGAGCAGCGTCGTGCGCTGTTCGCGCGCAGCGTGGGAGCAGGGGCCGCTGAACAGGATGTCTTGCGTTTTCACTCGAGCCACGAGCCCGCGCGCGGCGCCTACTCGCCCTGCATGCACCGCGAGGATGCGCAGACGGTCAGTTTCACGCACGTGCGCGTGAGCGCGCGCGACATCGAACTCAGTTACCAGCCGGATGCGCCCTGCCTCGCGGGCAGTGCCTCGCGCCAGCGGCTGCGACGGCGTAGCGTGGCGCGCTCCTGAGCGGCGCCACAGGCTGGAAACCCGTGGAGTTTCTTCAGGCGCTGATCGAGCGGGTCGACGGCTTGCCGTACGGCATGGCGCTGCTTGCGATCGCGCTGGCGACGTTCGTCAGCGAAGACCTGACTTGCATCGCCGCCGCCTTGATAGCGACGGGCGGAAAGTTCAGTCCATTCGAGACCCTGAGTGCCGCGGGTCTGGGCATTTGGGTGGGGGACCTGTGCCTGTACGCGCTTGGGGCGCTGCTCGGCCGTCCATTGGTCCGTCGCGCGCCGCTCGCCTGGTTCATCGACGAAGAACACCTCGACCGCGCGCGCGATTGGTTCGCGAACCGCGGCGCGAATGTGCTCTGGCTCGCGCGCTTCGTTCCTGGGACGCGACTGGCGACCTATGTGGCGGCTGGAACCCTGCACGCGCCGTGGGCGCGCTTCGCTTGGGTCACGTTTCTGGCGTGCCTCGTGTGGACGCCGCTCTTGGGAGGCGCGGCCTATCTGCTCGGCACGCACGCGATCGAACTGGCGGAGAGTTATCAACGCTTCGCCTTGCCGATCCTGCTCGGCACGTTGGTGTTGCTCTTCCTCGCGGCGCGCGGGCTCGTGCCGCTGTTCACCTGGCGCGGGCGCAGGCACTTGCTCGGCCGCTGGCTCAGGCTGCGGCACTGGGAATTCTGGCCTCCGTGGGCCTTCTATCCGCCGA
>JAYUOR010000559.1:0-7951 GCA_043760765.1 Planctomycetota bacterium
CACGCACAGGCAGCCGATGGCGATCCCGGCAACGCGGTTCTTCGAGCGCCAGACCAGCACCGAGAACATCGCCGCCATCGCCAGAAATCCACCGCGCGAGTGCGTCATGACCACCGTGAGGAAGGTCATGGGCACCATGAACAAGACCCCGCGCTTGAGCACCTTGTTCGCCTCGCTGAGCCCGATCAGGAGCAACATCGGCAGCGACATGACCATCGCCAAGGCGAAGTCGTTGTTGTCGGCGAGCATGCCGCCGGGGCCGACCAGGATCTGGGCGCGCATGCCGGTCAGGACGCCGACCAAGCCGTCCTTGATCCCATAGAAGCCCAGTGATAGCGCGATGATCCACAGGATCACTCGCAACTGAGCCTTGGACGACACGACAGTTGTCGTGAACAACGCCACGGCGATGATCTTGACGAACTCGACCCAGCGGTCGATCTGCACCGGCGAGAACTCACCAGAGACGATGACCCCCAGGCTGACCAGGACCACCAACAGGATCATCAAGTAGCAGCGAAAGCTACGCTCGAACCAGCGCTCGGGTCTGAGTGCCGCGTAGCCTAGTGTGCTCACGATCGCGATCAGGAACGACCAGCGCACGCCACGCGCGAAGCCCCAGCAAAGGTCCTGGGTGCGCATGTACGCGAGCCAGGAGAAGGTCAAAAGCCCGATGAACGGCCGTCGATAGCAGATCGGCACGAGGCCCAGAATGATGATCGAAAAAATGACGTCGCGCATCGGCGATCCAACCCGGAACTAGCAGCCCTTAGGGGAAATCACGTGGCGAGGGGGAGCGTGGGAAGCTGAGAAATGCCGCGCGACGGAGCTGCGGGCGCAGGCGAGATGCTAGCCCACCCTGCAGCGCAGACCGGTTCCTCAGTGATCAGTTGTCGCCTGGGCGTTCCGAGCGCCGCTGCGCGCGGACCTCGACATGGCCGGGCCTCCCTCAGCGCAGTTGCGCGGACGCAATGTGTTGGGAGCGTGCGGGGCAGCGCACGCGCGAGGCAGCGTCGCCGGAACCCACTCTGCGGCCGTTTGGAGTACCTCACCGCGCAGCTAGGGCCTGAAAGCAAGGCGCACATCGTCGATCATTTGCGTAAGGCGCGGCCCGAGCAGGCGCAAACTGTCGTGCTGGTACGCCCAGGTAATCCACAAGATCGAACCGACGATGATCGCACTCGAACTCGCGATCAATATGTGACGCGTGCGCCGGCGGCGCGCCTGTGCGCGCGTGCTGATCAGGTTGACGGCCCCGAGCACCGGAACCGCCAGCCCGCGTGTCAGGTCGGGAATGCCGCGAAAACCATTGCGCAGAAACTCGCTGGTCAGAGCAGATCCCAGGCCGATCGCCAGGCCGAGGAAAGCCGAGATCAGGATGAAGACCGGCACGTTGGGCGCGTTGGGAATCTCGGACGCCTTGGCGATCTCGGTCACGTCGAACGGGTTCGCCAGCGGGCCCTCAAGCAGCGCCACTCGCGTGCACTGGGCCTGATAGGCCCGGTCCGCATCCTCGAAATTGGAATTGGCGGTCTGGACTTCGCGATCCAAGTAGGAGAGCTGCAAGTACCAATCCTGGCGCTGTGTGTGTTCGCGACTGAGTTCGGTGATCGCCACCTTCAAGCTGCTCACGGAGACTTCCAGCCCCGCGATCTTGGTCTTCGCCTCACTGATCTGCTGATCGTAGGCGGCGAACTTGGGATTGGGCACGAAGCGAGGCTGTCCCCCCTTCTCGACGCTGGGAGCATTGTCGCCCTTCAGCAGCGCGATCCGCGCCAGGTCCTTGCCGATCTCGTCTTCGATGCGTTGATAGGCGCTGGCGGGCGGGCGGTAGTCCTTGAGTTTCTCGCGTTTTTCGAGGATGCCCAGCTCCAGATCGCGAACTTGCTTGGCGAGTTCGTCGACTGGTGAGTTCTTTGACGCCGTTGGACCGGAGATCGCGGCAGCGACACTCTCGGGAACCGTATCGGGCTCCAACGCCTTGAAATGTTCCTGCACCTCGAGCCTGGCCCGTTCCTCTTCGAGCGCCTGCTCGGCCTCGGCGAGCTGCGACTTGCTCTGCAGCAGTCGCGTCTGGATTGGATCCTCGCTGCGCGACTGGCCGTTTCCCGAGGACGGCAAGGCGACGGACAGATTTTTGTCCTTGACCAGCTCGGCCTTGGCTCTTTCGGCTTGCTGATAGGCCGCGCGGTTTTCGTCTCTCAGCTTCTTGTAGGTGTCGCGCTTTTCCTTGGCGTCGGCGCGCGCGCCCGTGACCACGTTCTCGACATAGCGATCGCGCAGCGCGTTCAGGAAGCGCTCGGCGCGCGAGCCCTCTGAGTCGCTGTAAAGGACGATGATGAAATTCGACCCTCCGGCGCTCTTTCCTGCACTCTCGACCCTGGGCAGGATGTTCTTGGTCAGGCGCTTGACGTAATCGCGCTTCTCTTCCTCAGGCAAGCCGATGTAGTCAGGCCATTCCTGCGACTCGATCACAGAACGCACCAACGGCTCCGCCGTCATGTCGTTCTTGGCCGAACTCACGTCGCGCTGAATGTCGCCGCCGCCTTCAGGCACCTTGATCTTCGTTGAGACGTCGTAACGCCGCGGCATCAACTCCGCGATCATCACGCCGGCCGCGCCGACGAAAGCGAACGGCAGCAGGATGCTCCACAACTGTCGACGCAAGAGTGCGCCGAAATCGGCAACGGGACTGGTCGTTTGGCTTTGAAGCGCCACGTGGTTCGAGAGTTGGGTTTGGCCCTAGTACGCCGTGCCGCCGCGGCGACCGCCGCCACGACCGCCGTACCCGAAAATGAACAGCGAGCCGCGCAGGTCGTTCAGAACTTGCGTGATCGGGAAGATCATCGCTGAAAGGAAATAGCCGAACTCCGCGACCATCGTCGGTGGGACGTAGATGATGTCGCGTTCCTGGATGTGCACGTTCGAGGTCGAGTCGTGCTGGAACATGTCGCCGATGTTCACGTAGATCGTGTATCCGTCGCGAGGGTCGGGCCGAATGACCTGAACGCGACCTAGGTTCGCGGTGCGCGGATCGGGCCCGGCGGCCATCACGGCCTGGAACACGGTCAGGTCGCCCTTGAAAGGTTGCGCCCCCTCTGCGCCGACTTCACCGAAAATGAAGAAGACTTTCCCCTGCGTGCGGATCTTCACTCGGATGTCGAGCTTGGTGTAGTACGGCGAATATTTTTCGAGCAGATACGCCTCGAGTTCGCTGCGCGTCTTGCCGGCGACGTCCACGGCTCCGAGTTCGGGCAACACGACAGTGCCGTCGATGTCGACTACCAGCCCGGTCAGGCTCAACTCGTCGGGGTGATAGCTGTCGGTGATCTCGAGCGTGTCGTCGATCGTGATGTAGTTCTCCTCCTCGGCGTTGCCCGTGTAACGGTTGCCGAAACCTTCCTGGTTGAGGTACTGCAACAGGCGCTTGTCAGGCGAGCTGCTGGAGCACGAGCCGAGACATGCGACCAGGCAGACGCCGATGCAGCAGAGCTTGGCGAATACAACGGAGAGCTTCGTGCGGTAAAGCGAGGGGATCATGGGCGAAAGGGATTGGGGCGGGCCCCAAGAGCACTCTGGAGCCCTACTCGGGCGCCCTTAGGATCGGTCAGATCACGCAGGAGGTTGATAGCGCGGTCAAGAACCGTATTGCCGGGCGTAGTAATCACGGTACGCGCCGTTTCTAACCCGTTGCAACCACTGACTTTGCGACTGATACCAACGCACGGTCAGGGGCAGTGCCGCTTCGAAGGTATGGCGCGGCCGCCAACCGAGCTCGCGCTCAATCTTGCCGGCGTCGATGGCGTAGCGACGGTCGTGGCCGAGCCGGTCCTTCACGAATCGGATCAGGCTCTCGGGCTTGCCGAGTTCGGCCAGCACACGCCGAACGATGGCGATGTTGGGGTACTCGTTGTGTCCGCCGATGTTGTAGACCTCGCCGATGCGACCGCGCTCGAGCACCGCGAGGATGGCTTCGCAGTGGTCCTCGACGTACAGCCAATCGCGCACGTTCAGACCGTCGCCGTAGACCGGAACATCCTTGTTCTCGCTGGCGTTGGCGATCATCAGCGGAATCAGCTTCTCGGGAAACTGGTACGGACCGTAGTTGTTCGAGCAGCGCGTGATCAACGCCGGGAACCCATGCGTGTGCAGTGCCGCGCGTACCAGCAGGTCACTTGCAGCCTTGCTCGCCGAGTAAGGTGAGTTCGGCTGCAGCGGCGTCTCCTCCGTGAAAAAACCCTGCGCGCCAAGCGAACCATAGACTTCGTCGGTCGAAACGTGCACGAAGCGCGCGGCCTTGCGCGCGCGCGAGTGATCGAGCAAAAGCTGCGTGCCAACCACATTGGTCTCGACGAAGGGCAAGCCGGACTCGATCGATCGATCGACGTGACTCTCGGCCGCGAAGTGCACGACCATCACAGTGCCACTGCCGCAAGCGTCGAATGCGCGCGCGACATCGGCCGGCCGACGGATGTCGCCATGCACGAACTTGTAACGCGGACTGTGCTCCACTGCGGTCAGGTTTTCGAGGTTGCCCGCGTAGGTGAGCGCATCGATATTGACCACGTTCCACTCAGGCCGCGTGCGCGCGAGCAGATGGATGAAATTCGAACCGATGAAACCTGCGCCGCCGGTAACGAGAACGGAAAGACTCATAGGGGTTCGATCGCGAGGTAAGCGGCTAGCGCGTCGCGCCAGTGCCCTAGGGAATGCCCGCGCAGGCCGGCAAGCTTGCGCGAATCGAGCACGCAATGGGCCGGACGGCGGGCCGGCCGCGGGAATTCGGCGCTGTTGCAGGCCTCGAGCACGACGTTCGTCAGTCCGAGCGACTCGAGGATCACGCGCGTGAACTCGAACCACGAGCATTCGCCGTCGCAGGCCGCGTGGTAGATGCCGGGCTCGCCGCGCTGGGTGAGATCCCACAGGGCGGGCGCCAGCGCCAACGTGCTGGTCGGCGATCCGCGCTGATCGTCGACGACTTTCAGGCGGCCCCTTTCGCGCGCCGCAGCGACGATCGTGCGCGGAAAGTGCTTTCCGCGTGGCCCGTACAGCCACTGCGTGCGCGCGATCAGCGTGCCGAGCGGGTGCGCTTGCAGTGCGGCCTTTTCGCTGGCGAGTTTGGTCGCACCGTAGATCGACAGCGGATGGGGCTCGTCCGTTTCGCTGTAGGGCCGCGAGCCCGTACCGTCGAATACGAAGTCGGTCGAGAGCGCAACCAGGCGCGAGCCGGACTTCGCGCAGGCGCGCGCGAGCACCGCAGTGGCTTCGACGTTCGCCCGGTGTGCGAGCGCTGCATTGGTCTCGGCCAGATCGACAGCGGTATAGGCGGCGGCGTGGATCACGCTGTCGAAGGGACCGTGGTCCGTCCACAACGCGGCGACGCGCGCTTCATCGGCGAGGTCAAGTCCGGGGGCGGCAAGACCCGCAACCGGCGCCAGATCCGTACCCACGAGCAGCGCTCCCTGGGGAGCGTCGGCGAACAATTGTTGTCCCAACATCCCGGCGGCGCCGGTGATCAGGACCCTATGCGTAGCGTCGGTCACAAGGATGGGCGTGCGCTCAGGCACCCACGGGAACTTCCATCAGATTCGCGCCCCCGTCTTTGACCAGCGTGCTGGCCCGGTGCAACGATTCGAAGGTACCGGCGTCCGTCCACCATCCGGGCAGGACTTCGTAGCTCATCGAGCCGTCCTGAATGAACCAGTTGTTGACGTCGGTGATCTCGAACTCGCCCCGATCGGAAGGCTTGAGCGTCTTGATGATCTGGAACACGCGCGGGTCGTACAAGTAGATGCCGATCACCGCCAGGTTCGACTTGGGCTGCTTGGGCTTCTCGATGATGCCGGTCACCTTGCCGCCGCTGATCTCGGCTACGCCGAAGCGTTCGGGATCGTGCACTTCCTTGAGGATGATCTTCGCGCCTCGGCCTTGCTTGCGGAAGTCGGCCACGGCCTTGGCAACGTTGTACTGGATGATGTTGTCGCCGAGGATCACGCACAGACTGTCACCGCTGGCCCAGTGTTCGGCCAAGCCCAACGCTTCGGCGATGCCGCCTTCGCCCTGCTGATAGGTGTAGTTGAGGTGCTTGAGCCCGAAGTCCGCGCCGTTGCCGAGCAGCGACAGGAAGTCGCCGGACTTGCGCCCACCCGTGACGATCATGATGTCCGTGATCCCGGCATTCACCATGGCCTGGATCGGGTAGTAGATCATCGGTCGGTCGTAGACCGGCAGCAGGTGCTTGTTGGTGATCTTGGTCAGCGGGTAGAGCCTGCTGCCGAGACCACCGGCGAGAATCACGCCTTTCATGGGAACTCTGGCTGGGGTGGGGGTGTCGTGTGGGACGATGCCGACGGAAGTCGAGCAGGGCAGTTTATCCCGCAAACGCGCTCGCGGCCAACCGAGCGCTGCTAGGGCGATGAATCAGCGCTGACGAACCCACTCGACGTAGCGGCGCAATCCCTCGGCCACTGCGGTGTGCGGAGCGTAGCCGAGCTTGGCACGCGCTTTCGAAATGTCTGCGTAGGTGACCATCACGTCACCAGGCTGCAGGGGCTGGCGGTCGAGGATCGGCAGTTCCCCCAGCGCCTTTCCGATCAGATCCACGAGTTCGGAGAGCGTCGTCGTCGCGGACTCGCCCAGGTTGTAGATCTCATAGCCCGAGCAACGATCGAGCGCGCGCACGACGCCATCGACGATGTCGTCGATGTACGTGTAGTCGCGGCGCGTGGAGCCGTCGCCAAAGAACGGAATCGGCTGCTTGGCCATGATCGCGCGCGTGAATTTCGCGATCGCCATCTCGGGCCGCTGACCTGGTCCATAGACCGTGAAGAAGCGTAAACAGGCGGTCGGGATGCCGTAGAGGTGGTGGTACGTGAAGGCGAGCAACTCACCCGCGCGCTTGGTCGCCGCGTAGGGCGAGACCGGATGGTGGATGTCGTCGTCTTCGCGGAAGGGCACGCGCTCGTTGCTGCCGTACACGCTTGAACTGGAAGCGAAAACAAAGCGCGTCGCCGGCCGGCGCTTCAGTTCCTCGAGCAGGATCAAGGTGCCGCGCACGTTGACATCCGCGTAGTGCAGCGGATCCTCGAGCGACGGACGCACACCGGCCATGGCGGCGAGGTGGACAATGCCGTCGAAGCCGCCTTGCTCGAAAAGCCTCGCGACCAAGCCCTGATCACGGATATCCCCGCTAACGATTTCTGCGCGAGTGAGGCGCGCCGCGTTCTCGCGCTTCAGCGTGGGAGCGTAGAAGTCGTTGAAGTTGTCGAGCACGCACACGCTGTCGCCGCGCGCGAGCAGCGCACTTGCGACGTGACTGCCGATAAAACCAGCGCCGCCGGTAACCAGAATCTTGGACATGCTAGAGGCGCCTTGCGGCGTACGGCGTCATTCGACGGTGACACTCTTCGCCAGGTTGCGGGGCTTGTCGATATCGCAGCCTCGCAAGAGCGCATGGTGATAGGCGAACAATTGCAACGGGATGACGTTCAGGATCGGGGAGAGCCATTCGCTCACTTCGGGTACCTCGATCGATTCATCGGCGAGTTCGCGGCTGTCGGCGTCCGACCCGATCACGATCACGTGCCCGCCGCGCGCCTTCACCTGTTCGATGTTCGAGCGCACCTTGTCGGTCACGCGGCCGGGTGACGCAAGCACGACGACCGGCATGCCCGGTTCGATCAGCGCGATCGGCCCGTGCTTCATTTCGCCGGCAGCATATCCTTCGGCGTGAACATAGCTGATTTCCTTGAGCTTGAGCGCGCCTTCCAGGGCCACCGGAAAATTCAGCCCGCGGCCCAGGAAGAAGAAGCCCTTGGCCGCGACATGCCTTTCCGCGATCGCGCGCACCTTGGCGACGGTGGCTTCGCTCAGGAGCGCTTCCATGCGCGGTCTCAAGCGGCGCAAATCGTCGAGCAGTTCGCGTCCACGCGCTTCGTGGATCGTGCCGCGC
>JAYUOR010000560.1:0-7945 GCA_043760765.1 Planctomycetota bacterium
TCTTGATCCTCCCCATCCGCACAATCGGCAAGTACCCCGTCGCCTGCCGCGCGTTCAGGCTCACGTGCTTTGCCTTGAGCCCGTGCGTCATGAACATCCCGTGCAACGCGATCGAGATCCCGAGCCACAACACCAGATCTCCCGCCGGCTGAGCGAACGGCAGGATCGCCGCCGCTCCACACAAGATCGCTTGCACGAGCAAATGCGGCAGCAGACTTCGCTCCTGCCACAGATCGCGGCCCTCGCATTGGCGGAATAAGAACGCTGTATAGATCGCGGCCGCGGCACCGAGCGGGACGTTGAACGCGCGCATGTACTTCGCGGCGTTGTCTTGCCCGAACCAGTGCGCTGCGAGGATCGCGGCTGTCAATGTGCTGAACGCGATCAGGATCCACGCGCCACGGACGAGCCAGCTCTTCGTGTTCGGGCGCGTCAGCAGCGTCAGGAACTTCAACGGACGGTGCAGGTCCTCCACCAATAGGAACGTCGTGATCGAGGTGAAGACGAGCGCCAGGATTTCAGGCAGCCAACGCTCGGCGAATGAGCCTTCGGTGATGCCGAAGCCCACCAGGAAAGGGGCGAGCATCGCGGCTCCGGCGGCGAGACCTTTGGTGACCAGGTAGAGCGCGACGGGCCAGCCCCACTCGACTTTGTGGCCGACGTCGAGGACCGTGCGCAGGTCGGGCTCGGTGGGGGCGGCTTCGTCGGGCCAGGGCTCGGCGATCATGTCGGGACGCTCGCTCCAGATGTAGGTGCTCGGGCGCTCGGCGGCACCGGGGATCAGGGAGAAAGGCTCGACGCCGAGGTAGTGGACGTTGGGGCCGGTCTTTTGCTCGGGACGACGGACTAGGGTCACGTTTTGGGCGACCATTTGGGAGATGCGAGATTCGGGGTCGTGCAGATCGCCGACGACGATCGCCTGCTCGGGACACACGATCACGCAGGCGGGCTCGAGGTTTTGCTCGATGCGGTGCGCGCAGAAGTGGCATTTCTCGACGGCGCCGGTGTCCTCGTTGAGGTAGATCGCGTCGTAGGGACAGGCTTGCATGCAGGCGCGACAGCCGATGCACGCGCCGCGGTCGATGTCGACGATTCCGTCGGGGCGTTTTTCCAGTGCGTTGACGGGGCAGATCGTCACGCACGGAGCTTTCGTGCAGTGGTTGCAGCGCAGCACGGCGAAGTGGCGCTTGACGCTGGGGAAGCGGCCTTTTTCGGTGTACTTGACCCAGGTGCGGAAGCTCCCGACCGGGACGCTGTTCTCGGACTTGCAGGCGACCGTGCAGGCGTGACAGCCGATGCAGCGCCGATGGTCCATGAGAAAGCCGTATTGCATAGGGGGGAGAGTGTAGTGGGAGCGGGCGGGGGAGGATTGAGGGAAGTGGGGGGGATGGAGGGGAAATTGGGGCGGGGGTGAGGACGCGTTGGGGATGGGGCGGGGATCGTGCCGCGTACGGAGCCAGGTTCCATCCCAAACTGTTGCGGCGGAGTACAGCGCTGTGAAAGGTCCGGCCACGTCGAGGTCTACCGGCAACGGCGCTGTGAGAGCAACGGCGGCAACAGTTCAGGAAGGAGCCAGGCACCAACGCGGGCGGCGTTTGCGTGGAGATGTGGAGCGGGCGTTGCGCGCGGGGCGGCCGGCGGTCGTCATCGTGCGCGGGGTGAAGCGCTCGCTGCGGAGGGGCGGCGGGAATGAGAGCGGGGATCCGCGCCGGTGGCGTGGATCCCCGCTGGGTGTCGAACGGAGCGCTCGGGTTAGAAGAGCGTGGCGTCGAGCATTTGATAGGCGAGGCGCGAAGTGACCACGGCGATGTCGTTCATGCGACGGACGTGCAGCGTTGCGTCGCCGCCACAGAAGGGACACTCGACCGGAACAGGGTCGTCGGTCGCGACCGCGTTGCACTGGTGAGAGAGAATCGGAGCAGGCGCGGCGGCGGCGGCTCGCATTCCGAGCGTGACCAAGAGGGCGAGACTCAGAGTCGTTGCCGCAAGAACTAGGCGCTTCATGATTTTCCTTCGGGGCCGGCCCAGGGCCGGATCCACCGTCCAAAGATACGGCTGTTCCACCCCGACACAAGAGGGCCAAATCCGTACGACTTCTGTGGGGCCCCGCAGCCGTTGCCAGGACGGCTATTTGGCGCGTCCGGCGAGCTTCGTGGCCAGCGCCACGAAACGCGGGTCGCTACGCAGCCCCTCGTAGTCGGGGTGGGTCGCGAGGCGCTTCGCGTCTTCGAAGCCCTGCTGGATGGAGCGGTCGAGGTGATCGAGGGCCGAGCCGTGCAGCTCGTCGAGCGTCGCCTTCCGTTCGTCGCCGAGCAAGCCCGGATCCTTCTCGGCCTCGCTCGCGATGTGCACGAAGAGCTCGAAGGCCTGGAAGGCAAGGTCACTGCGGCGCACACCCAATTCGAGCGCGGCACGCGTGGTCTCGAGCGCGGTGGGCCAGTCGCCATACTTGCACTCGACTTCGGCACGCTGCATCAAACACGCCGCGAGTCCACCAAGCACGAGCGGGTGCTTCGGTAGCGCGCGGCGAACGCGTTCGGAAATCTCGACGGCGCGATCAGCGTCGGCGCGCGCTTCGTCGATCCGCTCGAGGCCCAATAACGACGTCGAGCGATTGCCCAGCGCAGTGGCCAGCGTGCACTGCAATTCGATGCGCGCGCCGTCGACTTTCACCAGCCTCTCGCTCTGCAGCACCGCCTCGTCGAAAATTTGCTGCGCCTCGTTCCAGCGCGACTGATTGGTCAGGTGATAGCCCAGGTTGTTCGCAACTGAGACCATCGCATTGCACACGCGCAGATCTTCGGGAAAGTTCGCGGCAAGGCGCCGGCCGATATCGACGCCCTTGCGCAGCACGCGCTCCGCCTCGAGGGGGTCGTGCACGGCCAGCTCCAATCCGTAGTTGACCGCGACTTCCAATACGTTGGTCTGCAGTTCGCGAACGTCGGGATGCTTGGTGAGACATTCGAACCCGAGCGTCCAGGCCTCGCGCAGGTGCACCCTTGCCTGGTCCGTGAGGTCTGCCCTGCGGTCACAGTTCGACAATCCATTGAGGCAGGTCACGAATTGAGCGACGAACCCGGGATCGTCGGGATTCTGCTCGACCGCCGGCCGCAGGATCTCGACGGCGTGTGTGCGGTAGAGCAAGGCCTGCTCGTCTTTTCCGGCGGACATGTCGATTCCGCCCAAGTTCAGAAGAACTGCCGAGAGGTCATGGGCGAAGCGCAGGTTTTCGGGCACTTCCGCAAACAGTTTCTCGGCGACCGGCAGGGCTTCCTCGTAGGTGATTCGCGCTAGTTTGAGGTCGCCCACCTGATGGTACTTGCGCGCGAGCTGCACCAGGTTGGAAGCGAATACGTGCCGCGAATTCACCGAGTCGGGATCGACGGCCAGGACCTGGCGCGAAAGTTCGACCGACTTGACGTACTCAGCGATCGCCTGATCAGACTGCCCGAGATCCTCGTACACGTCTCCGATCGAACGCGTGACGCGCGCTATTTCGCGTTCGACCGCAAGATTGTGCGGATCGTCGATCAGGAGCCGGCCGTAGAACGTGAGCGCGCGCTCCACAAGCGTCTTGCGCACCGGCCCGAACGTAGGAACTTCTCGCAGGTCTTCCGAGCCGACCGTGGCCAAAAGCTCGCTGATCGCTTCGAAGGCGTATTGGAAATTCCGCTGCGCGCGCCTGCGCTCGCGCTCCTCGCGCGCGAGCGACGTCGCTAGGTCGTCGTTCTTGGTCTCCAACTCGGTCTTGGCGGACGCGAGACTGATGTTGGTCGCGCGGACAGTTTGGTTCGCGCTGCGCAGGTCCGCGTTCAGGTCATGTTCCTTGTCGGCAGCGCGCGATTGCAAAATTCCATAGCCGAGCGGGCCGCCAAGCAGGACCAGCGCGCCAAGAAATCCGGCCGCGGTGCCGGCGGGATTGCGCTCGACCCAGCGTCGCGCGCGCAGCCAGACGCTCGTGCGACGCGCGGCGATCGGGCGGCGTTCCAGCACGCTGGCCAGATCGCTCGCCAGCGCGCCGGCGCTCGCGTAACGGCGTGCCGGATCGAGCTCCATGGCCACGTTGCAGATCGTTTCGGCGTCGAGCGAAACGCCGGGATTCAAACGGCGCAGTGAAGCGTGCTCGCCGCTGGCGATGCGCTGGGCGAGCAGCGCGGCCGAATCGGCTTGGAAAGGAAGGCTCAGGGCCAACGACTCGAACAGCGTGGCGCCGAGCGAATAGACATCGCTGCGCGGCCCTGCTTCGTTTGCGCGGCCGTCGATCAACTCAGGCGGCATGTAGGGCAGCGAACCCAGTTGCGCGCCGCTCTTGGTCAGGCGTTCGGCGCCGGCGCGACTGGCCAGACCAAAGTCGAGCAAACGCGCACGGCCGTCGGGCGTGATCATCACGTTCGAAGGCTTGATGTCGCGATGGATCACGCCGCGCGCGTGGGCGTGTTCGAGCGCGACGGCGATCTGGCGCGCGATCTCTAGGCACGAGCGCACGAAACTGCCTTCGAACATCGGCACGTTCGCGCATTCGATGCCGCAGCGCGAATGGACCGCGCGAGCGAGATCCGCGGCGCCGAGTGAGTCGGGCGCACGACCGGCGAATTGCTTGAGCACGTCGCCGAGCGAAGCGCCTTCGACCAGTTCCATCGCGAAGAACGGCACGCCGTTGTCTTCGGCGAACGAAAAAATCTGCACGATGCCGGGGTGCGCGAGCTTGGCGACAGCCTCGACTTCGCGGCGGAATCGTTCCTTGGCCTGACCGAAGTAGATCTGCTCGGGGCGGATCACTTTCAAGGCGACGCGCCGGCAAAGCGTGATTTCTTCCGCGAGGTAGACGACGCCCATGCCGCCGTGGCCCAACCGTTCGATCAGACGGAAATTGCCAAGCCGCTCTGGGATTTGCGCCGCGCTTTCGCCGCCCAATAATCCGGCGCGCTCCAAGTTGAGGATGCGCTCGCGCACCGCGGCGCTGCTATCGGGATGGCGCTGGGCAAACTCGTCGTATCCGCTGACCACACCTTCCTCGCGTTCCTCGAGATAGAGGAAAACCATTTCCTCGACGGGGTCGCGGCCGGGCTGGCTATCGACTTCGATTTCGGACATGGGTCAGGGCGCAGGCGCTCGAGGCCGCCAATCAGCATCGCCGCGCACGCGGGCTTTCGTCAAGGCGTGGGCGCATAGATGAGCGCAAATGCAGACAAAAGGACGTTCAGCGTTCGAACACTTGGCTCGCGACCGTGGCTCCGCGCCCGTTGACGATCTCGATCGTCAGGCGTCCGGCTCCGTCGACGGAGAGCATGCCAAAGTTGAACCAGTTCAAGGCTTCGTCGTAGCTTGCCGGTGTTGCGGGCGGCCCGTGGAAGAAGAGCCGCCGCGGGCGAAACGTCGGATCGAGTTCTTGCGTGGGGAAAATGCCCGCGCTGAGCGGACCGGCGACAAACTCGCGCACGTGGAAGTCCGGCGCATCCGGAAACGGCGTGTACTCGAAGCCCGTGGCGAAGTGCACGTCGGTGGTGAGCCAGATCGTATTGCCGATGTCGCGCACGCGCAGCGTGGCGAAGAGCAGCGCGAGTTCGCGCTCGAAGCCTGTGGCCGAATCGGCGTTGGCCCAGCCGTCGCGCGCTGTGGGGCTGCCGGTCGGGATCGCGATCGGCACGCTCGAAACCACGATGCGCCAGGTGGCGTCGCTCGCGGCGAGGCCAGCCTCGAGCCAGTCGAGTTGTTCAAGGCCCAGTTGCGTTTTCGGCGTTGGGCTGTCGTCGCGCGCGCGATTGGGATCGCGGAAGCTGCGGTTGTCGAGGAAGAAGAGTTCGAGGTGTTTGCCCCAGCGAATCGAGCGAAACAGTCGCTCGCCGTGCGCGTCACCGATCGTGTTGTAATCGCAGAACGCGCGGTAGCCGAGCGGCAGCAGATGCTCTTTCGCGTCGAAGGGCGGCTCGCTGCGCGTGTCCTCGCTCGGGGAGAAATCGTTGGCGACTTCGTGGTCATCCCAGACCGCGTAATAAGGAGTGTGCGCGAGCAACTGCTGCAGGCCGAGGTCCGCGCGGTTGTAGCGCCAGTGCGCCCGATAGGTCTCGATCGAAGTCGAAGGGCCGAAGTCGCCGGGCACCTGAGAATTGCCATAGAGGCCGTGGGAGTCGACGGCGAGGTCGCCGTAGATCATGTCGCCCAGGCCGACGAAAAAGTCAGGCTTGCGCTCGAGCACGCGCGGCAAAATCGCGAAGCCCGACTGCGCGTCGCGGCCGACGTTCTGTCCGGCAAGGTCGCCGCTCCAGGCAAAGGACACGGCCTTGGTGTCGTCGGGATCGGGTGCGGTGGAAAACCAGGCGCGTGCGGCCGCTGGATCGGGCGGAGCCGAAGCGCCGCGTTTGGGCGTGAACCAGACGCGCGCGCAATACTTGGTGTTGGCCTGCAGGCCTGTGATCTCGATGTTGGTCGCGAAGTCCGTTTCTGCGTCGACCCTCTTGTTCCCACTGGCGACGGTCCGTTCATCGGCTGCGAGCGCGACCGCGACGTGCATCCACCCCGCTCGGTCGTTGCGCGCCCAGATGCGCGCGCGCTTCGTGCGCACCTCGCCGACCAGGACAGCATGTGTCGGGGGAGCGGCGCTTGGATCTTCGGCCCGGTTAGGCACCGCGCAGGCGGACAGTGCCAGCAGGATCAAGCATCGAAGCGCGCGGTGCGAACATTGCGTCATGGCCCAGATTCTAGCGAGCCGCGTCAGACCGGTGGAAAACGAGCGATACAGAGCCACCTCGACTTCACCGCTTTCGCGCGAGCGAGTTAGGGACCAGGGTTGCGGCGACCATGCGGCTCGCGCAACATGGGAGGCATGAAATGGAAACCGATCCTGGCCGTCGTCGGCGGTGCGCTGGCGCTCTTTGCCCTGCACGTCACGGTCAACATTGGCTGGGAGCGCTGGATCGGCGACATGAAGGTGCTCTTCGGCGGCGAGCGGCGGCACATGGTCGTGGGCTTTCTGCCGGTCACCTGTCACCTGACTTGCCCGGTGGTCGATTGGACGACGCGGCACTCCGATTCCGGTGCACTGTACGAGAGCAAGCGCTACTCAGAATTTCCGACGATCTGCGAAGACCTCACCGAGGGCACGCTCGGCGCGGCCTTTCTCAACGCTCCGCTCGCGATCGCCATGGTTGCCCGTGGCGTGCCGGTGAGACTCGTATCACTCGGACACCGCGACGGCTCGGCGATCGTCATTCCCGCAGCCTCCGAAGTGACCGACATCGCGCAGCTCGTCGGCAAGCGCATCCTGATTCCGTCCAAGGCGTCCAATCAACAGTTGTGGCTAGCGCGCCTGTGCAAGCAGAAGGGCCTGAAGCTCACCGATTTCACGACGATCGTCTGCCCGCCGCCGGACATGCCCGCGATGCTCGAGACTGGTCAGTGCGATGCCTACATCGTCGGCGAACCTTTTTGCGCGCGCGCTGAATTGGCGCACACGGGCAAGGTCCTGCTGCAGGTCAAGGATTCTTGGCCCGGCTTCATTTCCTGTGGACTGGTCGTGCGCCAGGATTGGATCGACAAGGATCGCGGCTTGATCCAAGAACTGGTCGACGGCATCCACAGTTCAGGCCTGTGGCTCGAGGAAGGCCTCGAGAATCGCGCCAGCGCCGCCGAAGTCGTCGGTCGCTACTACTACAACCAGGATCCCAAGCTGCTCGAGTTCGTGCTCTCCAAGCCGATCGATCGCGTGCGCTACGATCACCTGACGCCGCTCAAGGCCGACTTCGACGAGATCATGCAACTTGGCGTGGAGATCGGAATGTTCGAAAAAGCCCTGCCCTTCGAGAGCTTCACGGACGCGAGTTTTTCGCTCAACGCGAGCAAATTGGCGAAGGCCATGCCGCCCGACGACGGGAAGGGCTTGCCGCAGGCGCAAAAGGCCGCGAAGTGAAACGATTCGAGCGCGTGCTCTTGCCGCTGCTGGCCGCGA
>JAYUOR010000561.1:0-23714 GCA_043760765.1 Planctomycetota bacterium
AAGAAGCCGCGGCGCGTGGCCGTTTCGTGGACCGTGCTCATGCAAACTTCCTCACGCGCACGCGCGTGTCGCACAAGTTGTCGAAACCTGCGAGCGGATGGCTGGCGGCGCCGACGACGAGATCCATCACGTTGGCTGCGATGCCGCGCGCAAACCGTCCGAGTTCAGTGTGGCCGCCGCCCTGCGCGATGCGCGCGACGTCGGCCTCGACGGCGTGCGTCGGAGCCACCACGCACTCGATGCTGCCCACCGAACTTTCGATCATGACGTGCTCGCCGCGCGCAAGTCCTAGTGAGGCGGCCGTGACCGGATTCATTTCGACCTCGCTGAAGCGGCGTACGTCACCGATGCGCGGATCGAGTTCGTGCAACCAGGGCAAGTTCGCGCCGGAACCTTCGGCATAAGTGTTGGGCCGATAGGGAATCAGGCGCAGCGGGAAATCCTTCGGAGCACCTTGCCACAGCGGTTCCTCGAAGTGCGGCATGCAGGCTTCGTCGAGGCCGTCCGTCAGCCCCAGCCGTGTGAGCAACGCTTCCGTCGCGAGCTTCGCGTTGCGCGCGCGCTCGTCGAATTCCTGCAGCATGCGCTGGGAGAAAAACTCGAACTTGCCGCTCTTGGTGCGCAGGCTTTCGTTCCACTGCTCGAACACGTACGGAACGTCGCTCCAGGAACCGGCCTCGTAGAGCCTCTTCACGAAGCCTGAGCTCTTCTCCTCGACGATCGAGCCGCGCTGGGCTGTGTGCAGACCGACGATGCGTTGCTTGACTGCTTCCTTGAAGTCCTTCCAGGCGAACGCCTCGGCCAGCGGCGATCCGATCGCCGTGCCAAGTTGGATCAGCACGTCCGAGGTCGCGCGCGTGCCGTAGAGGCGCTCCACGACCGGTTGGCGCAGGCCGAACACGGCGTGCCCGACGCTGGGCGCCGGTGCGGCGTCCTCGAAGCGCTCGAGGTACGTGTCGTCGGGCAGCACCCAGTGGGCCACTCCGACGCAGGTCTCGTCTAGGAACGGCGAAAAGCTCACCACCAGCGGAATTTTTCGCAGCGCCTCGCGCCAACGCTTGTTCTGCGCGCGCGCGTAGAGCGGGTTGGAATGGTGCAGGAAAAGGACGTCGAGCGGCGGAGTCGGCGACTGCATCAGCGCTTCGCGCAGCGCGGCGAGCGGCACTCCGCCGATCGGAGTCAACGTCGAGTCCGCGCAACCGATGGGCACGTTGGCGAGCGATTTCACCGCAATTTCGTCTGCTTCGAACGTGGGCCAGGCGGCCAACGGCGGATCGCGCTGCACCAAGAGGCCGCCCGGACGATCGATCGCGCCGAGCAATGCGTTGAGCGCGTGCACCGCCATCGCGGAAGGCAGCCCGTTGCTGCATTCGAGTTCCTCGCTCGCGGCCCAGACGAAGGCCGGGCGCGATTCCGAAAGCTCCGCGGCCAGCCGTTCGATCAAGCGGGCTTCGACGCCGCAGAACGCGGCCGCTCGCTCGGGCGTGTAACTCTCGAGCAGCGCGCGGAACCCCTTGTGCACGCGGCCGGACTCGTCGGTCCACTCCTCGAAACCGAAGGCGTGGTCGGCGACGAATTGCTTGTCGTACTTGCCGTCGCGCACCAGGACGTGCGCGAGCCCGAGCGCGAAAGCGCCGTGGGTACCCGCGCGCAGCGTGTGCCACTCGTCTGCGGCATGACCGGTGCGCGCGCGCGCGGGCCCGACGTGCACGATCTTGGCGCGCCGGTTGGCCAGCGACTGGCGGCCGCGAGCTTGCGCGCGCGCGAAGGCGACCAGGTGGCAGGAGTCGAGCAGCCCCGCGCCGAGACTGAGCACGTAACGCGCTTTGCTCCAGTCGTAGGCCGGCAATTCTTCGACGCCCTGCATCATGAAGCTAGCCAGCGCGGTCGGCCCGGCGCCGGAGCGGAATCCTCCGTAAACGTTGGGCGTGCCGTACACGCGCGCAAAACGATGCACGAGCTCGCGGGTCATGCCGCGCTCCTGACCGCAAAGGAATCCCACACGCTGCGCTGCTCCAGCGCTCCTCAGCCGCGCGAGTTCGGCGCCGATCGCGGCCAGGGCTTCTTCCCAAGTCGCGGGTTCCAGCTTGCCGCTGGCACCGCGCTTGAGCGGCGTCTGGATGCGGTCGGGATCGTAGAGCACCTGCGGACCGCACAATCCACGCGGACCGACCCCGCCTTCGTTGATCGGCGAAGCGGAATTGCCTTCGACCTTCACCGCGCGGCCTTCGACAACGCGCACACGCACTCCGCACGACGCCGGACATTGGGCGCAGGCCGTGGCGACACTCTTCTCCTCGCCGCGCGCCCAGGTCCCAGCACCGGGCACAGCGGGCTTGGTCAGCTTGAAGGGATCTTCCTCGTGTGCGCAGCCGGCCAGGAACGCTGCGCCCGCCGCGGCGCCGCCGCCGAACAGAAGCCGCCTGCGATCGAATTTCGGTGCGGTCATCGGGGAGTCACTTGTGGCAGGTGAGGCAATCGTTCGAAGCGCCGCGCTGGGTGTGGCATTCCATGCAACGGCGCATGGTCAGGTTCTCGACCTGCGAGTGCTCCGGCGGCTTGGTCAGGCTTGCCATGTCGCCGTGGCACTCATCGCACTTCATCTCGCCGAAGCGCACGTGCGCGACGTGCGAGAAGTAGACGTGCCCGACGAGACGGTTGACCGTGACCCACGGAACACCCTGGCCCTTCTCGCCGTACTCGCGCAGCTTGACCTCGGCTTCGCGCTTGCGCGCCGCCGCCGCGGGATCCTTCAGAGCATCAGCTTCGCCGCCCTCGGCTTCCTCGTCCTTGTGGCACAACAGACACTGTTTCAGCGAAGGAAACGTCGCGTAGGGCTTCTCGTCGGCCTTCGAGTGGCAGTCGTCGCAGGAGATGTTCTCCTTCGCGTGCACAGCGTGGTTGAACTCGATCGGTTGGTGCACGGCGCCTTCGTGTGAGTCGCGCGAAAGCCATGATGCGGCCAGGAGACCGAGACCGCTGAGGGCGGCGATGACGAAGAGATTGCGCATGGGGCGCTGGGGTTAACTCTGCTTCATTGGCGCGCGCAGCAAAGCCGCGCGCGCCACGCCCGCAGGTCACTTCTTCTGGACCTTGGGATCGGGGACGCCGCACTTGCAGCCGTCGTCGCCGTTCTTGCAAGTGCACTTGTCGCCTTCGCCGCAGGCCAGGATCAGTTTCAACTCGTCCGCCGTGCGCGGCTTTGCCGGATTGAGATGGCGCACCTCGGCGTTGGACTTGTGGAAGCAGAAGTTCTTGAAGCTCGGGCTCTCCGAATTGTGGCAGCCCAGGCAAGTCTTCATGCCCGGATCAGTGATCACCTCGCCTGCAGGGATCTTCGTGTATTTAGCGCCCTTCTTGTCGCCGGCATCGAGGTCTTCTTCCTCTTCAGCTCCTGCGGCGGCGACGCGCGCCTTCATGTGTTTTTCGCCGGGACCGTGGCAGCTCTCGCACTGGATACCGAGCTTCGGATCGAAGCTCTTGTCGAGTTCTTCCGCCGGCTTGCCGAAGGCTGTGACATGGCACTTCAGGCACTTGTCGGATTTCTGCGGATCGTCGACGCCTTTCTCTTTCCCGGCCTTCTTCGCAGCGTCGCTCGCCAAAGTTTCATAGGCCTTGGCGTGCTTCATTTTCATCCACGCGCCGTACTGATCGCCGCGCGCCTTGTCCGCGTGACAGCTCTTGCACTTCTGCGCGCCGATGTAGTGGTTGATCTTGGCCTGGGCGGGGTCGGCGGCGGTGGCGCTCGACGACCACAGCGCGGCGCACAGGACCAGCAAGGCGATCAAGGCGCCGAGCGAAACTGAACCGCGTTTCGAAGAGAAGATCTGCATGTGATTCTTTCGTGAAGGTGCTTGTCGGAATCCCAGAGTGCCGTTGACTCCGTGGGGTGTTCAGTGAATCTCGTCTTCCTGGCGTGCCAGGAACGCTGCACTCCCGGGACGCAGCCATGCTAGCAATCGGTCCGTGGCAAGACGGGTCTGTGGCTCGCTGCGCGCTTCGAGCGCCACGACGACGCCCGCGCGGAGTGCCTCGTCGTTTTCGTAGAGCAGAGCCTGCGAGAGGGTCTGAAGGTCAAGCCCATCACCGAGGGCTGCGAACGTCGAGGCCGCGCGCCGGCGCAGTTCCACCTCGACCGCCATCCGGTCGAAGGCCACACGCCCGAGCGCGGCTTTGGCGGAGGCATCGCTCGCCGCGATCCTGCAGAGAAAATCAGTCGCGAACGCGGCGGGAGCTACACACTGGTTGGCGGCCGGGTCATGGCTGTGGCAGGTGAATTCCAACCAGGGCAAAGCGGCGGCCGCGTCGGTCTTGTGCAACGCCTGCAGCCAGGCGACTTTTTCAGCCGACGGGCGTGGTTGACCGAGCCACTCCGCAGAGTGCAGGGCGAGGTATCCCGACTCGGCGGCCTCGAGTGCCAGGTACTTCTCGCGCAGACCGCGCTCACTTCCGGGTCTGGCCGCGTTCTCGGCGCTCGGTTCGCCGAGCGCCCCAGGGCCGGCCGCGCTCGAGACGTCTCGCACTTGCTTGCTACGCGTTTCGCCGGGCGGAAGAGTGACGTCCGGCACTGCTCTCGATTCATTCTGACGGCCCGCCGCTGCGCCGAAATCGGCGCTCACGACGGGCGAGCTTTCAATATGTCGCGCGAGCGACCACCAAGCGGCCAGGACCACCGATCCTCCCAGAGCAAGGAGAAGAATCGGCAGGCCGGTCGTGCTCAGTTTGTCGCTCGCGCTTCTCAAGGGAGTCCTAGTGCTGTCAGTAGGCCTTGTGGACCCGCTCGACCGACCATTCTCCGCCCGTGCCGTGGCACACGCCGCAGGATTCGGCGCCGCCGCCCGTGGTCTGCACCTGGATGTGCGCTTGCGCATCCGTGCCGTCGTGGCACGCGCCGCAAACCATGGCCCAGCGCGCGACCGGCGTACCCTGTTGGGTCGGGTGGTCGCGTTCGACCGGCTGCTTCCAGGCATCGTTGGTGGCGCCGTGGCACTTCGTGCAATTGCGCACGCCGCCCGGCAAGGCCGGGAAGACAACGTCTGCGAAGGTCGAGACCCCGAAGTTGTTCGGGTACGCGCCCGCACCGTAGCCGACGACTTGGTAGGTCGCGGCATTGGCCAACTCCTCGCCCATGTGGATCTTGTGCAACATGGTGCGGAAATTGATCGTCACGCCGGTCGTCGCCGGGGCGTTCGCCGCGACGAGCTGCGGACGGTCCTCCGCTCCCGCGGCTGCGTGGCAGACCACGCAGGCATCGAAGCTGCGCCGGCCGGCACCGTGGAACTCGACATCCTGGTGGCACTTGTAACAGTTGTCGCCACTGGAGATCTTGTCATAGGGTTCGATGGCCGTCGCCGAACCGACATTGAAGTCGGTGAGCAGGACGTTCGAAGCCGAACGATAGGAGTTGGACTCGCCGAAGAGATTCAACGGCAGCGTCAGCGAACTCCACAGTCCCAGGGAATAGGTCCCATCGACGATGGTCTTGCCCGCCCACTTGCCAGTGGTCTCGCCAAGGTCGCCGGAGTCGTTCAACGTCGGCGGATACACCGCCGGCATCACGAAGTCGGTCGTGTACCCGCACAGGACCACATTGCCGTTGCCGAATTCTGTGACTTCGGCGATCGCGCCCGTGGCCGGCGTCAGGGTGTAGTCCGTGACCGCGGTCTTCGTGGCGAGCGTGACTTCCTTCACCGTCGCGCCACTGTTGTGGGCGAAGCGCAGCGAGGCGGGGTAGGTGCTCGAGCCGAGCGTTCCAAACCACAGGCGCGTGCCCTGGACGGTCTGGATGCGCGCGTACTCCTCGAAGCCCCCGACGCCATCGTCGATGACGATGTAGTCGTCGCGCGCGAAACCGGCCGCACTGGCGACGTCGACCCAGTTCTGCGGAACAGTGCTGGCCGCCGATAGCGTGCTGTTCCCACCTCCGCCAGGCAGGCCCGTGCGGACCTGCACCGTGGTCGCGCCACCGCTGACGTTCCAGTGCGGGAAGAGGCTTGTGTTGAACGACTCGAGCGCGGCCGTGGAAACGCCCACGCGTTCGAGCACGATCGGCATCGGCAGCGTCGTCATGTACGGCTGCGCGCCGGTCAACTTCGCGGTCGGCAGCGAGCTGCTGAGCACGAGGTTGTAGTTGTTCGTCGGGCCCGAGACGATCACCGAGAGGTTGGCCACCGCCGAAGGCAGCGTGTCCACTCCCGCATCGTTAGTCATGGTGAAGGTCACGGAGACCTTCTCACCCGGATCGATCGTACCGTCCGCGTTGTTCGTGCCCGCTTCGACCAGGCTCGAGACGTTGATTTTCAAGCCGGGGTTGAATGTCCGGTTCAACAACGGATGCGTGTGCGCGTCAGCGACCGCGAGCGGATCGCCCACGTCGGCGTGGCACAGGGTGCAGTTCGAGTTGTTCGCCGAGGTCGGCATGCTTTGCCCGTTCGAGGTGTACAGCTCGCCCCAGTGAACGTCGTCGTGACATGCGCCGCAGGCTGCTTCGCTGGGCTGCGCCTTGTACAAGTCGCCCTGCGCAGGAGCATTGACCGGACCGTTCACACCGTCAGGGTCTCCGTGGCAGACGATGCAGTTCGACGGTCCTGTCCGGATCTTGTCTTCCTGGGTCTTCGCGCCGGCAGCCAAAGCCGTGTAGCCCTGGTCGCGCGGCATGGCGATCAGACCATTCGGCCAGGCGGGGAATGCGATGTCGGAGAAGTCGTTGACGCTGTTGCCGTAGCCGATGATCTGCAACGGAATGGGTGTGGCCGCGTAGTTGCGCGATCCGTCGACGATGTTCGTGTCGACCCCGAGGACCGACGGAAGGTGCTCGCCGCTGTGGATCCGGTGGACCATGCGCTTGAATTCGACCGACACACCGGGAGACAGAGTGCCTCCCGCGTCGTTCTTGTCCTCGGCGCCGGCCGTGTGGCAGAGCAGGCAGAGCGTAACGCTCTTGCGACGTCCGCCGTGGGCCTGCAGGTCGGTGTGGCAGCGGTTGCAGTTGTCCTGGCCAACGACCTCGCGCGCGACCGGGGCTCCGTTCGCTCCGATCACGAAGTCGGCCACGACCTCGCCTGCGTCTCGCGCATCGGCTCCGTCGACCGTGAAGGTCCAGTTGAAGTACAGACCCACCGTGTACGTTCCATCGAGCAGTGCCGTCCCCGTCAGTTCGCCGTCGGCGGCGCCGAAGGAGGCCGAGTCATTGAGCGGCGCGAGGTAGGTCGCCGGGATCGGCGAAGCGAATGTGTAGGTGTAGGAACCGTCGGCCTGCTGCACGGAACGCGTGGCCACGTCCTGAACCTCGGCGATGATGCGCTGGTAGTTGAACGACGGTCCGGAGACCAGCGTGCGCGCCGTGCTGAATTCGGTGACGTCCCAGTCGGTGCCATCGTCCTTCTTCGCCGTGTAGGCGATCTTGATGACGTCGCCCACTTGGAACCTTCCACCGGGCGCGGTGCCGCCGGACAGACCGGTGATCACGACGTTCATGCCGGGCACATCGTCCCCCTGCACGAGCGCCGTGTTGGTCGCTCCGCTGCCGCCTGGCGGTCCGGCGGGCCCCTGGGGTCCCGTGCTGCCGTCGCTGCCGCTGCAGCCTCCGATCCATGCGAACGCGAGCGCCACGCACAGCAGGGAGGGACGGAAGAGGTCGAGAATGCGATGACTTGCGAGGGGTTTCATTGGGGTTTTCCCTTACTGGGTTCTGGGACTCGCCGGGCTGTTTTGCGTGGACGGCGAAGGTCGGAGGGCCTGTGTCACCGGAGTGTCACGGCCCTGGGGAGATAGTCGAAGGTCGTAGCGAAGCGGCCAATACGGAGGAGTGAGTAGTTTGCGACTGATGGCTGCGCAGTTGGGCGGTCTTGCGCGAGCGTCGGCGCTGCGCAAGTCCGCGTTCAGTTGTGACAGGAATTGCAGTTGTCGCCGTTGTCGGGGTGCGGCAGCGGCTGCCCATTTCCATGACACATGCGACAGTTCATCCCTGGGTTGTGCCCCGGAGGCTTCGGTGTCGCGAGCGCGTGGCTCGGCGTGCTCGTGTGGCAGACCGCGCAACGCTCGTTGACCAAGGGCTCGTGACAGCTCACGCAGTGACGATCCGTGGGCGAACCGAAACCGGAGTTGTGGTCGAGTGGCGCCGTCTCGCGGTGACAATCGTCGCAGGTGCTGGCCTGGTGACACGTCGCGCAGCTTTCGCGATCGCGGCTGGCGGCGAGTCCATGGCCGCGCCGGCGCCAATAGCCCTTGTGATTTTCCGGCAGCTGGGTCATGTGGCACTCGGTGCAACTCGTGTCCTTGTGACACAACTCGCAGCGGTTCGCCGTTTCGCGCGTGCATTCGCGCACGGTCGGGCCGTGCACCTTTTTCCAACTCGCGCCGTGGCTGGGCGGTTTGACGTCGGCACGGATCTCCTTGTGGCAGACCGCGCAGTCGTTCGACGCCGCCTTCTGAGCGTGGCACTTCGTGCACGAATCCATCGTCAGCGCCAGCTCCGCCGCCGGCACGTCCTTGACGATGTCGGCGTGACAGGCGCTGCATTCCATGCCGCGTGACGCGTGACTCTTGTGCGAGTACACGATCTCGTCGGCCAGCGCCAGCTGGTGACTCGCCTTGTACTTCTTGCCGTCGAACAGTGTCGCGACCTTGCGGTCCTCTGGTTTCTCCGCGTCCGCGTCGTTGTGGCACAGCGCGCACTGCGCGGGCGAGGGCATGCCCGGATCGTCGGCTTTTTCCGCGTTGCGGTGACAAGCCGCGCAATCGAGGCCCTGGTCGACGACGTGCACGCGGTGGCTGAATCCAAAGGATTTTGCCGCAGGATCGAGGGCATCCAACAACACACAGCCCGCCAGGCTAACGGCTAGCAACGCGAAGGCCCAGTGGACCAGACGCACCGGACGGAGCTTTGCTTTCAGAATCGACATAGGGCCCCGCAGCGCAAGGTGTGGTACTGCTCGAGATTGTCGTCCTCGTATTCGTACTGGAATTCGAAGCTCCACATCTCGTCGCGACGCCAGACGAGTTTTCCGTAGTAGCTGCGCACGTCGTCGCGTTCGGTCGCAGTGAAGAAGTCGTACTTGTAGAGCGAGTAGTACGTGCCGAGCGACACGTCCATGTCGTTGCGCAGCTTGCGCGAAAGGTCGCCGCCAAAGGTCGTGAAGTCGCTCTGGTCGTCGTCGTAGTAGTCAGCGGTCACGCTGGCCGTCCAGGCGTACAGGATCTCGCTCGCCGTCAGCGTGGCGTAGTAGCGATTCCAGTCGTGGTTGTACGTGCCGACGTCCGCGGGATCGTTGACATCGCGGAAGTCGATGCCGGCGTCGAGGTCAAGCTTCTCGGTGAGCGCGTGCCAGCCGCTGACGCCGATCTGTTGATACGGGTAGTAAGTCTGCAACGCCTGCGAATAAGGGTCGAGGAACAGCGCGCGTTGGTTCTGCGCCTCCAGCAGCTGGAAATAGCGCACTTGCACGCTGGTCTTGCCCTGCTCGTCGCTCCAGCGCGTGCGCAGGTCGATGTCGCGGTCTCGGGACTCGAGGTTCGTGTACTTTCCACTCGAATTCCAGCCCCTCCACGATTGCGACAGACCCACGCCGATCAGGTCGTTGTTGCCGTCGCCGAGCAACGCGTCGTCGTTGAGGTGCAGCCAGTCCAGCCTGGCGCGGCCGCCCTTCCACGCGCGACTTTCGGCGAAGGCTCCGAAGACCGAGTTGTCGGAGTTCGAAGTGTGGTCGTAGGTGACGTTGTTGCCGCCGTAGGCGCCGAATTCGATCTTCTTCGCTCCGTCGTAGGCCGAACGCAGCGAGGCTCCGTCGAAGTGCGCGATCTCGGGTGCTTGGTACTCGCTCTGGCGGCCGAGGCGCACGCTGGTGTCGGCGTCCTTGGTCGAGAGCTGCGCGTAGCCTTCGAACACATCCGCATCTACTGGTTCGCTGCGCGAATCGTTGATGCTGCTGAACAAGGGACCACTGTCGCCGTCGAGGTCGAATGCACCGCGTCCCAGGAAGTGCGCTTCCAATTCCGGATGCGTGGGGTCCGCGTAGTCGAGTGCAAGCAGCTCGTAGAGGTCCTGGTCGCTGTCGCCGTCCGCCCTGCGGAACTTGTAGCGACTGCGCAGCGAACCGGTCAGCGGCCCAGATTTCTTCTTGGCCTTCGCGACAGATGCAGCCGGCTGAGGTGCGAATGGCGGGGGCTGCCCTGGTGCGACAGATTTTTCCGGCGGCGGTTGCTCAGCGGATTTCGAAGCGGGCGCTTCCGCCTCAGGAGATTTCTGCTCGCTACCCTGAACCGGCTGCGCTCTTCGCGCAGCACCGGATGGGCCGGCACATCCAGCTCCTACCGCGAGCGCGACGATCCAAGCACAACGCAGGGACGCCGGTGGGTGCAAAGCCTTCATTCGGTGTTAGGGCTGGCGGGCGGCGCTGCACGCTCGGGAGATCCGTGAGCGTTAGCGAGAGCCGGGACGGGGCGAAGTGTCCCTCGTCCCCACCACTCCGCGCATCGGCACAAGTAGGTAGGAGCCTGCGGACTTGTGCGTAGCAACTGATTCCGCATGTTGCCCCCATCGAAGGTGGACTGGAGAGTCCAACAGTGACGGCCCCACTCTCATTTCGCCGTCGAGTCGATCCAAACTCTGGACGATCGTGGTCGGATTGTGGCCCGCTCATACCCGGACCGATAAGGTCCACAGACATGGCACGCGCCATCCGACACGGACTGCTCGTCCTCGCGCTCGCGTCGCTGACCATGATGGGTGGCCGTGCGCTGTATCGATACCTGGCCTCACCCCAGACGAAGATCCGCTGGCGCTTGGAAGAGATGGTCGGAGGCTTCAACGCGATGCGCGCGCGGCCCGTGCTCGATGGGGTCGCCGCGGACTTCGTGGATCAGAGTGCCGGGATCACGCGCGAGGACCTGCACGCGCTGCTGGCCTGGATGTTCTTGAACGAAATCGACGAACACGGCGAGTTCCTTTGGAACGCCGTATTCGATCCGAAAGAAACGGTCATCGAACTCGCGGCTGACAAGTGCTCCGCGAAGCTCGATTGTCGCGTACGGATCTTCCGCCGCCGCGGTGGGACGCCGCAGATGGACTGGGACGCGCGCATCGCCGGCAGGTTCAGCCTCGGCGAGGAGGGTTGGCAATGCAGCGCCGTCGACAGCGCGAATCACGCGGAGCGTCGCGCTCACTGATCTGCATGGCACCGTACTTGCTAACCAGCTCGTCGATCATGTCACGTTACCCCGCACGCTCCAAAGTTCGTCGCCAGTGGCTCGGTCGCACTTCCAACGAACCGAGTACGCGGAGACTTCATCAGGGTGGGCATAGGCAGCATTGAGCAGGCGCTTCCTACGCACCTGGGCTTTCGGGGCAGCCCGATGGATGGTCTTTGAGAGCTCTAACTGGCTCGTACTTCGGACTGGCAGGTCCACGGTACGAAAAGACGTGTGTCGAATCGGCAATTGGGGGCGCCGCGCGCACCGGGGAAAAGGCGTGCGCGATTGTTCCGCGGGCAGGCGGGCACGGGCCCGCAACATTGGAGATTGATCGTTGAGCTTCGCGTTACTCGTCATCCTGGCACTCGGCCTCGGCTTGGCCTTCGCAACCGTCGCCATGCGACGGCGCGAAGTCGCGGCGCTTGCCGAGGGCCTCGCCGAGCGCCGCGTGGCGGTCGAACGCGGCAGCCACCGCGCGCGACTGCAGTATCCGTATGTCGACCTGACGCGCTGTTTCGGCTGCGGTGCCTGCGTGCGCGCATGCCCTGAAGATGGCGTGCTCGAAGTGCTGCACGGTCAAGCCGTCGTGGTCCACGGCGCGCGCTGCGTCGGTCACGGACGCTGCGCCACGGAGTGCCCCACTGGTGCGATCTCGATCACGCTCGGAGACCTGTCCGAGAGGCGCGACATCCCGGCGCTCGAGCCGTCGTTGGAGGCGGTCGGCACGCCTGGATTGTTCCTGGCGGGCGAAGTTACCGGACACGCCTTGGTGCGCACGGCGATCGCCCACGGCATCGCGGTCGCCGCCGAAATCGGCCACCGCATCAAACAGCCCGCGGCAGCCCTGCCTTCGCGCGCGCGCGCGCACGCCACCGTCGGCGCGAGCCGCGGAGGAGTCGCGACCGAGGAAGCGCCGATGCTCGACGTATTGATCGTCGGCGCGGGTCCGGCTGGCATCGCTTGTGCACTGGGGGCGAAGGAGCGCGGCCTCACGGCAGCGATCTTCGAGCAGGAAGCGCTCGGCGGCACGGTCGCCAAGTACCCGCGGCGCAAGCTGGTGATGACGCAGCCGATCGAACTGCCGCTGGTCGGCAAGTTGTCGCGCGACTCCTATTCCAAGGAGCAGTTGATGCTGATCTGGGAGCGCATCGTCAGCGAGCAGGAACTCGACCTGCGCGCCGACGAGACGTTTCTATCCGTCGCACGCCAGACCGACGGCCACTTCATTGTCACGACAAGTTCCGGCGAGTGGCACGCGCGCTTCGTCTGCCTGGCCCTCGGCCGGCGCGGCAGTCCGCGCAAACTTGGAGTTCCGGGCGAAGAACTTTCGAAGGTCTCCTACAGCCTGCTCGACGCGGAATCCTATGTCGACCGGCGCATCCTTGTTGTGGGCGGTGGCGACAGCGCCGTCGAAGCCGCGCTCGGACTGGCTGAGCAGCCGGGCAATCGGGTCACGCTCTCCTACCGCAAGAACGCCTTTTCACGGCTGAAGGCGCGCAACGAAGCGCGGCTGCGCGACGCGCTGGCACAGAGCCTGCTCGAGGTCGTGTTCGAAAGCGAAGTTGCGCGCATCGAGTGCGAGCACGTCGAATTGACCGTCGGCCCCGAAGGTCAGCGCAAGTCGCGCAACCTCGCCAACGACGAGGTCTTCATCCTGGCCGGCGGCGTGCCGGCCTTCGAATTGCTGGAACGCAACGGCGTGTCTTTCGATCCCGCCGATCGCGTCGTGACGGAAACAATCGCTGAACGCGGCAGCGGATTGATGCTGGCACTAGGCGCGGCCTTCGGTGTTTCGCTGCTTGCGTTGAGCTGGGTCTTCTTCTTCCGCGGCTACTACATGTTGCCGTCGCACGGGCGCATCGAGTCCGACCAGCACGCCTGGCTGCGTCCCTCTGCGGGCATGGGACTCGTCTTCGGAATGATTGCGGCGGCGATGATCCTGACCAACCTCGCCTATCTGATCCGGCGACATCCGAAGAACAAGTTTCAGTGGGGCTCGCTGCGCGCGTGGATGACCTCGCACGTCGCCACGGGCATTCTCTCGCTGGTCTTTGCCCTGGCGCACAGCGCCTTCGATCCGCGCCAGACCGTCGGCGGACACGCGCTGATCCTGCTGGCGGTGCTGCTGACCACGGGCGCGATCGGCCGCTACTTCTACGCCTACGTTCCGCGCGCCGCGAACGGCCGCGAGCTGGCGCTCGAGGAAATCAACTCCTCGCTCGCCGGGCTGTCGGGCGAGTGGGACCAGGGCCAGCGCGGTTTCGGCGAACGCGCGCGCCTCGATGTGGCGAAACTCGTCGAGGAAAGCCGCTGGCAATCATCGTTCTTCGCGCGACTGGGCGCGCTGCTGCGCAGTCAAAGCGCCCTGCGCGCGTGTCTCTCGCGGCTTGCGGCGGACGCGCGCGCGGAGGGTCTGCCCAAGCGCCAGATCGGCGAAATGCTGGAACTCGCCCGGCGCGCGCACCGCGCGAGCCTGATGGCGGCTCACTATGAAGACCTGCGCGCGCTGCTCGCCTCGTGGCGCTATGTACACCGCTGGGTCGCGCTGTTGATGGTCTTGCTGGTCGTCTGGCACGTCTACAGCGCGCTGCGATTCGCGAGCATTCCGGCGGTGTTGCCGTGAAACTGCTTTCGCCGAAACTGATCCTGAGCGCGCTCTCGCTCGCGCTGGTGGTCACGATTTTCGTGCTCGACACCGGGAAGACTTCGCCAGGAGAACTCTCGCCGACGCACGCCGGTGTGAAGGAACTCGCCGGAGAAGAAGGTTGCGATCGCTGCCACGGCGGACTGGGAACTTCGCTGGGCAGCGCCTGCCTCGCTTGCCACAAGGACGTTCGCGAGTCATTGGACAAGCATCGCGGCTTGCACGGAAACCTGTCCGGCGTCGATGCGACGAACTGCGCGCCCTGCCACGCGGAACACCATGGCGCACAGGTCGAACTCTCGGGCGCGCGTGCGTTCGCGCAGGCCGGCGTGCCACAGCGCGAGCGCTACGACCATGCGGCGCTAGGCTTCCTGCTCGAGGGCAAACACGCGCAGTTGGGTTGCGTGGATTGCCACAAGCAAGCCGATTCCAAAGTCCTCGCCGCGGGCCAGCCGCGTTTCCTCGGACTCTCGCAGGATTGCGCGAGTTGCCACGCGGATCCGCACGAAGGCCGCATGAGCGGCGCCTGCGCCGATTGCCACGGTCAATCGCAACCGTTCGCTACCGTCGCCAAGTTCGATCACGGCCCTGCGTTCACGAGCCGCGGCGCCCACGCGCGCGCCGCCTGCATGGATTGCCATCCCAAGGACAGCCCGCGCTCGGTCGAGGCCCTCGGCGGCAAGCACGCTCCACTCGCCGGGCGCACATGTCTCGATTGCCACGCTTCGCCGCACAAGCCTGAATTCGTCAACGCGTTCGCAGCGAGCGTCGCGCTCGAGACCGGCAACAGTTGCGTGACCTGTCACGATCCGGAGCGCGGAGCGTTTTCAGCTCCGCAAATTCCAGAGGGAAGCGAATGGCACGCGACCACGGGCTTCGCGCTGGCCCTGCCCCATGCCGAGGCGGCCTGCCGGGATTGCCACGGCGACTACAAGCAGCCTCTCGCTCCGGGAGCACTTTCGACCGCCGCCTTCGCGGCGCGCTATCCAGGCCGCAAACCCGACGATTGCGCGGCCTGTCACGTTGATCCGCACGGCGGCCAATTCGCGCACGATCCGCGCAGCGCGCAGGGTTGCCTTGGATGCCACGAGCGCGCGACGTACCGTCCGGCGAAGTTCGACGCGACAGCGCACGCGCGCACGGCTTTCCCGCTCGAGGGCGCGCACGTACAAGCCGCGTGTTCGGCCTGCCACGAGCGCGATCCGCTGAAGCCTGAAGCTGCGCTGGTTTTCGCCGACGCGCCCACGGCCTGCGCTGCCTGTCACCTCGATGCGCACGACGGACGTTTCGCGCGGCCGCAGTTCGCGGCGCAATTTCCCAAACTGGCCGAAAAGGGCTGCGCCGCTTGTCACGACGCGCACAATTTCACGCACGACGCGCGCCTGAACTTCGATCACACGAAGATGGCCGGATTCACGCTCGACGGCGCGCACGCCAGTGCCGACTGCGCGGTCTGCCATCTTGCCACGCCGAAAGCCGACAGCAGCGGACGGCGTTTCGGCCGCGCGGCCGAGCAATTCCACGGCGACGTCGGACTATGCTCGACCTGCCACGCCGATGTGCACGCGGGCGAGTTCGACACGCGCGGTCCGCCGTCGGAGCGCGACTTGACTTGCGCGCGTTGCCACAATACTTCGAGCTTCCACGAGCGCGCGAAAGAAGGCTTCGACCACGAAACGTGGACAGAATTTGCGCTGAACGGAGCCCATGCGCTCGCGGCCTGCGAAGTCTGTCACGCCATGCTGCAGAAGCCGAGCGAGAATGGCCGCACGTTCGCGCGAGCGAGCGATAAGTTCCGCGGTCGCCTCGATCGCTGCGACACCTGCCACAAGGATCCGCACCGCGGCCGCTTCGATCGCACGAGCGCCGCGGTCGCCTCCGCGAGCGACGGCCGACAAAGT
This sequence comes from Planctomycetota bacterium, assembly GCA_043760765.1. Taxonomy (GTDB): domain Bacteria; phylum Planctomycetota; class UBA1135; order UBA1135; genus JADJQU01. Next base: position 15,736 of record JAYUOR010000561.1, read on the forward strand.
TGCGCGCGCTGTCACACCGAAGATTCGTTCCGCGTGATCGACTCGAAGAGTTTCGACCACGCCGCCTGGACCGGATTCGAGCTTGTCGGGGCCCACGCCGAAACGGCGTGCGCCGCCTGCCACACGCCGGGTGCGAAGACACAGGGCCGCAAGCTCGGCCCCGCGCCGGGCACGGCTTGCAACGATTGCCACGCCGATCCGCACGTCGGTCAATTCGACGTTTCGGGCAAGACCGACTGCGCGCGCTGCCACGTCGCCACAGCGACGTTCACGAAGCTGAACTTCGATCACCAGAAGGACGCGCGTTTCGCGCTCGATGCGACACACGCCAAGGTCGCTTGCGCGGCTTGCCACCTGCCCCAGGCCCTGGCCGGCGGAACCCGCGTCGTGCGCTATCGACCGCTCGGCACGACCTGCGCGGATTGCCATGGCGGCGCCGTCGGCGGCAAGGGCAAGGGTGGCTAGCGTGAGAGTCGAATCCACAGGGCTGCGCGCCGTGATCGCGCTTTTCGCATGCGCGACGAGCGGCGCCGCTCAACAAGTCGAGATCCAGCGCATCGCCGTGCACGTCACGGCCGTCCAGGACACACGCGCCTACCTCGACCTTGGTTCCGACGCGGGTATCGCTGTCGGCGATCGCGTCGAACTCCATCCCGACGGCCAGTCGACGCTCGAGGCGACCGTGCGCAGCGTCACGCGCAACAGCGCGCGCATCGATTGGAGCGGCGTCGGCTCGCTCGAGATCGGCACTTCGGGCGAAGTCCTGGTGCCGACCGACCGCAAACCCGCCGGCGCCGTCGAACACCCGCCCTGGACCCAGGGCGCGGACAAGTTCGATCCCAAGCAACCGCTGCTCGCACCGGTCAAGGGCATCGACAACTGGAAGCGCGATCCGCGCCTGCACGGCCGCTGGTTTGCCCAAGGCGACTGGACTTCGATCAACGTCAACGGCCAGCAGGACTATTCGTTGGCGCGCACCGGTCTGGATTTTGCGCTCGACAATCCCTTGGGCAAGGGCGGCGCGCTGGAGTTCGACGGCGAGCTCTACAGTCGTTCGCAATCGCTGTGGGACTCGGGCAACGACAGCGAAAGCAGTGGGCGCGTCGATCAGCTCTCGACCTGGTGGGGCGGCGTGCGAGGAAAGGAGACGCGCTACGAAGCCGGTCGATTCCTGCAGCACGAATTCCCTGAGTTCGGCTTGCTCGACGGAGCCGAGGTCACGCTGCGCAGGGAGGGTGGCGATCGATACGGCGCGAGCGCGGGCTTCTTGCCACAGATCGACGCCTCGCGCTCGAGCGGCGACGACACCGCGCTCTCCGCCTACTATCGCCACGTGGTCGGCGAAGACGAACACGCTGCGCTCGGCCTGGGAGTGCAGAAGACCTGGCACAAGGGCACGGCCGATCGCGACCTGGCGGTGGTCAACGGCCACTGGCGAGCAGGCAACCGCTGGTCGTTGTACGGCTCGACCTGGATCGACATGTACGGATCCGAGGACAAGAGCAAGTCGCCCGGCGCCGAATTGACGCAGACCAACGCCAACGTCAACTATCGCTTCGACAATGGGTTTTCGCTCGGCGCGAACGCCAGTCAATTCCGCTGGCCGGAACTCCTGCGCAACGAGGTTCCGCTGACCACCACCACGACGCTCTCCGACGGCGCGCTCACGCGCGTCGGCCTGAATGCGTCGAAGTCGCTGGGCAAGCACGTCTGGCTCTGGGCGCGCGCCGATCGCTGGAGCGACCAGGACGACAGCGGCGGCAACTATGAAATTCGCAGCAGCCTGCGCAACGCCGTATTCGAGCGCTGCGAACTCTCGGCCGGCCTGTTCATGTCGCAGGGCAAGTTCTCGGATTTCAGCGGCGTGCGCCTGGGCTTGATGAAGAGCTTCGACATCGGCACTTGTCGACTGGACTACGAGTTGGCCCAGGCCGATCAGCAGGACTTCAACGGGTCTCAATCCTCGCTGACCCAGCACGCCGTGCGCGCAAGCTTCGACACCTCGTTCTGGAAATCGTGGACGTTCATGCCTTCGGGCGAATCGCGCTTCGGCGACGAGCAGGACTCGCTCTCCATCGGCTTCTTCTTGCAGCGCCGCTTCTGAGCCTCTACACGTGGAGCAACGCCATGCAACGCACTGACGATTCTCGACCGATGTTGCGACGAGTCCTGCTCGCCGTGACGTTGCTGCTTGGCATTCTCTCCTGCACGATGCGCCGCTCCGACGTGCCGGTGAACGGCTGGTGGAGCTCGCGCGGTCCGGTGGTCCCCCACGACACGTTCCCGGCCGACTGCACGCTGTGCCACCAGAGCGGCGACTGGCATACGCTGCGCGCGGATTTCCAGTACGACCATGCGAAGGAGACCGGCTACGCGCTCGAGGGCGCGCACGCTTCGGCGGAATGCCTGCGTTGCCACAACGACCGTGGACCGGTCGCGTCCTTCGTCTCGCGCGGCTGCGCGGGATGTCACGAGGACATTCACCAGGGCATGGCCGGCAACGAGTGCACCACTTGCCACGCCGAGAACGACTGGCAGCCCAAGCCTGAAATCGCCAATCACTCGCGCACACGTTTCCCGCTGGTGGGCGCGCACGCCGCCACCGCCTGCTGGCGCTGTCACACTGGCGCGCAGGTCGGGCGTTTCGACCACGCCGATCCTGAGTGCATCTCCTGCCACGCTTCGGATTTCGCACGCGCGTCGAATCCGGCGAATCCGAACACGCCCAATCACATGACGCAGGGTTGGACTTCAGGCTGCGATCGTTGCCACATTCCGACGTCGTGGAATGGCGCGGGCTTCAACCACGCGGGCTTCCCGCTGACCGGCCAGCACGCGACGACGCCTTGCGCTCAGTGCCACGTCGGCGGCAACTATGCAGGAACGCCGCAGGACTGTTATTCGTGCCACACTGCGGACTACAACGGCGCGGCGAACCCCAATCACATCGCCCTTGGCATCTCGACTCAATGCCAGCTCTGCCACGGCACTTCGACCTGGCAAGGAGCGAACTTCAATCACGTCGGGATCACGAATGGTTGCGTGAATTGCCATCAGACGGAATACAACTCGACCACCAACCCGCCGCACGCCAGCGCCGGCTTCCCGACGACTTGCGAAGGCTGCCACGACACGATCAACTGGGATCATGGCACGTTCCAACATGCATTCCCGATCACAACGGGCAAGCACAGGAACTTCCCCTGCGCGGATTGCCACACGACGCCGACCAATTATCAATTGTTCTCGTGCATCAACTGTCACGAGCACAGCCAGGCGAACACCGCCGGTCACCACAGCGGCAACCAGAATTATCAGTGGAATACGCTGGCCTGCTACAACTGCCATCCGAACGGGAACTAGTCAGCGCTAGGCCGGCCAGGTCTTCAGGATCCGCCAGGTGATGAAGATGCCGTGCTCGTCCTTGGCGAGCACTTCGAACGCGACGAGGTGATCGTGCTTGCCGGGGACGATGCTGCGCACGAGGTAGGTGTGGCCGACGGTGGCCACGGGCCGGCTGCCACCGCGAAGCTCGTTGTGAAAGAGCCTGAATTCCTCCTGCGTCACCACCGCCGGCCCCTTGCCATCCGGCGCTGGAGTTCGGCGCTCGAAGTTCCACGCGAGGCCCCACACGCGTTTGGCGGTCTCGTCCGCCGGAGGCGCGGAATCCACGCTCACGTCCAGGGCGCTCGCCGCACCGAGGTCCAGCATGAGCGTGGGCCGGCCGGTGTTCGAAGCGCCGCTCAGCGATTCTCCGTCCAATCCGATGTCCGGCGCATCCTGATAGTCGTTCGATCGCGTGGCGAAGTTGAAGAAGCGCCCGCCGCCGTTGATGTTGACCAGCCGCGTGCCCAGGAAATCGTTCATCACTCGCGCGATCGGGCGATCCGGCCAGCTCTTCTTCAAGGAATCTGGTATCGCCATCAGGCGCGCTGTGGTGAGCACGCGAATGCGACCGATCAGCAGCAGGAGTCCGTCCGTGGACATCGCCGCGGTCCACGCTTCCGCGGTTACCGGGATGCGCGGGGCCAAGTTCTTCGGACCGGTGCTGAGGTCGGGAACCGGCCATGTCTGCAGGATCCGCCACGCGAGCGTGACACTGAACTCGTCCCTGTGGATAGGAACGACGATCGCAAGCAGGTCGTGCTCATTCGGCGAGACGCTTCGGAGCAAATAGGCGTGTTGAAGCACAATGGCGGCCGAGCTGGTTCGCCGTTCGGCCAGCACGGACTTCAAGTCCGGATCGAGAACGTCCTCTGGCAACGCGGGCCCTCTCGAAAGCACCGCGAGCAGTCGCGTTTTCGCCGCATCCAGTGCGACCGGCATGCCCGCCGGCCCCGCAGATCCGAAATCCACCAAAACTGCCTGCATGTTGCCATAGAACGCGCCGTGGAATCGATCTCCATCCACTCCGATCGTCGGCTGCTCGTCGTAGCTTTGGCTGCGAGTTGCGAACGAGTAGAACGATCCCCCACCGCGCACACCCACGACTCCAGAATCGAATTCTGCGATGAATTTCGAGCGATCGAGCACGCGCGCGAATTCCATGCCCGTGTCAGGATGCTGCACGCGCCAGGCAGCGATCGCATCCGCGGGCGGAGTCAGAAGGCGCGGGCGAAGTTCGTCCTCGACGCGTTGAAGCATCAGGACGAGTTCGTCGAGCGATTTCGCTTCGAGTTCCTCCTTGGAAGGCCCTTCCTTGGCCGCCGACGCCGGCACTGAGACCCCGGCGGACAACACGGCAACGCGCGCGGATTCGAACGTCGGCTCCACGAGGCCCGCGAGCGCTGCGAGAGGTTTGACGGTCGCGCCCGCCACTTCCAGCGCGGGCGAGGCGCGCTGCGTCCACATCCATGCGCCGCCGGCGACGCTGAGCGTCGCGCACACTGTCGCAACGAGCGCGAGCAACTGCGCCGGGATCCACAACGGCTTGGAAGCATCCAGGACGCCAGCCAGCCCCAGACACCACGCCTCGCGGCCACCTTCGCGCGCTTCGAGTCGCTCGCGCAATTGCGTGTGCGCGCGCGCCAGTTGCGAGCGCACCGTCGCCGCCGGGATTTTCTTGCGCCGTGCGATGGCCGCCGGCGAAAGATCCTGGAAGTAACGCAGCATCACGACCGAGCGATACGGCTCGTCGAGCGCGAGCACCGCCGCGACGATCGAATGTTGGAAGTGGACACGCTCGTGCAAGCGCTCGTCCTCCGCCGCCTCAGTGCGCGCCGCGCGAACTTCGTGCTCGTGGCGCACGCTCTCCCCGCGCGCCAGATTCATCGCGCGGCGCCGCATCGCCGTCGCCAGCCACGCACGCGGGTTGACGATTTCCTGGGAACGGTTCGTCAATGCCGCAAGCCAGGTCTCCTGCGCCAAGTCCTCCGCGCCGGCCTCGTCGCGCGCGAGCCCGAGCGCAAGCCGTCGCACGAAGTGCTGGTGCTCGGCGAGGAACTGCGCAGAAAGAAAATCGGCCGGGTTCGACATGGGAAATGCTCCTTGGATCGGGTTCTCCCAAGGGACACCCGCCGTCCAAGGTCGTTGCATCCGCTTGCGCAAGATCCTACGCCCGGCCGGGTTGCGTCAGTCGATTTCGGCCCGCCCGCAGTCGGCGGGGCCTGGAATCACGGTGTCTTGCGCGCGGCCTCGAAGGCCGCGATGGCTTCTGGCATCAAGCTCTGCAACTGCGCGATGCGATGTTCGTCGGAGGGGTGCGTCGAGAGGAACTCGGGCGGCGCCTTGCCAGCTGAGTTCTGAGACATGCGCTGCCAGAATTCGATCGACTGGCGCGGGTCGTAACCGGCGCGAGCCATATAGATGAGGCCGATGCGATCGGCTTCGAGCTCGTGATCGCGGCCCCAGGGTAGGAACACGAAGACGTTGACCGCGGTGCCGATCAACTCCTGGTATTGCGCCGCTTCCTTCCATTGCGTCGAGGCGACGCCGAGCAGAACCTCGACACCCTTTTGACTCGACATGCGCTCGGTGCCGTGGCGCGCGATCGCGTGGGCGATCTCATGGCCGAGCACGACCGCAAGTCCGGTTTCATCCTGGGTCAGCGGCAGGATTCCCGTGTACACGGCGATCTTTCCGCCGGGCATGCACCAGGCGTTGGCGGTCTTCGGATCGTCGATGACGTGCGCTTCCCACTGGAAGCCGGGATCGTCGGCAACCTTCGAGAGTCGTTGCACGACACGCTGCAGCATGTCGAAGTTGGCGCCCTTGTCGGCGAGCTTCTCGGTCTTCAGGACTTCAGCATAGGCCTGCGTGCCAAGCTGCTTGTCCTGATCGAGGCTGAACAGATTGAACTGCTGGCGGCCGGTGACGGCGACGGTCTGGCAGGAGCTGAGCAGGCTTGCAAGGCACAGCAGCAACGCAAGGTTCGATTTCAGCTTCGACCCGGCGGCCCGTCGAGGGGCCACGGATACGGAATCTTGTGTTCGCATGCTTGTCGATCTCCTCGGAAAATCGGCTGACGACGGCCTGGTGCCCAACCGCGAACATGAGTGTGGGATTGCGCGACGCTTCTGGGAAGAGACGCGGGGCCAGGAAGCCGAAGCCTGATCCCCGCGGCCCGAGCTAGACCGAGGCTGCGATGACGCCACGCTGAACAATGCGCACCCGTCCCCGTGCGGCGAAAGCCAGGCACGAAAATGGCGGTAGGGTCCGCAGTAGCGGCCGGAGTAACGCCCGGCCGTCATCGCATCGCTCTTTCGGCACCGTGGTCGCTCGTAAAGCGGAGGTCTCATTGACGGCGCTGCGCGGCGACACAACGCCAGGGCCTCGTCTGCGAGCTTGCGAGCCTGAGCGCCACGGGCTGAGATGGCGCCATGCTGAAAAAGATCGTTCTCGCTTCGAAGCTGGCTCAGTTTCAGGAGACTTGGTCGCCGCGCATCGTCGGTGCGGTCAACGACTGCGAGGTCAAACTCGCAAAGCTGCATGGCGAGTTCATCTGGCACCGACACGAGCACGAGGACGAACTCTTCCTCGTGATCGAAGGCCGCCTGACCATGGAGCTGCGCGATGGCGCGCTCGTGCTCGAACCCGGCGAACTCCTGATCGTGCCGCGCGGCGTCGAGCATCGTCCTGTGGCCGTGGAGCCGTGCAGCGTCCTGCTCTTTGAACCCGCGGGCACGCTCAACACGGGCAACGTGGTCGGCGAGCGCACCGTCCAGCGCCCGGAGCGGCTCTAGCCGCCGGCGCAGATCATTTCACCGCGGGGTTCTCGGCGCGACGCTTGATGATGCGCAGGATGTACTGCTGCGTGTCGCTCATGATGAAATCGGTCCACAGGCCGGCGTAGCGATTGAACGTCGTCGAGAGCCGATGTTCGCTCGAAAGGTGCAGCACGACGCCGCCCTCGGCTCGCGGCTCGATCGAATAGGCGCCGCTCAAGACGTCGAAGTACGGCCCGCCGACGGTGACGTGCTGGTCGAGCGCCTTGGCGGGAATCGTGTTCGGATCGGAGTGGATCGTGAACTCGAGCTGCTCGTTCTCGCGCCAGAGTGTGACCTGCTCGACGAAGAGCACGCCGCGTTCGAAGGTCGCCTGGCGCACGGCGCCGACGCCCGTGCCGCTGAGCGTCGCTGCGATCGGCCGCGGGAAACCGATCAGGTGCGAAAGGGCGAAGGAATGTTCCTGAGGCTGAATCTCCGGGACGCTTGCAATCTCGCGCCAGATGGCGGCCGCGTCGGCTTGGATCACGATGCTCGTCGCGACGTGACGCTGTTCCGCCGCGTGCGGCAGCGCGCGTTCGAGCGGCGCGACGATCAGCGGCAGGACAATCACAGCGCCGACGATCGGACCGCGTGCTGCGTCTTGCTTCATTCGCAGCAGAGTCCAGGCCACCAAGCCTCCTGACATCGAAAGCAGTGCGAAAAGGGGCAACCACAGAATGATGCAGATCAGACCTTCCCACGCCAACATCAGTGCGATGGCCAGCGCCGCACTCGCCGGCAGAAGTGGAAACAAGATCGCGCGTCCGACGCTGC
>JAYUOR010000562.1:0-3056 GCA_043760765.1 Planctomycetota bacterium
CCGCTGCAGACCGATGGCGTTTTTCACTACACAGGCGTTCGGCCGCAGGCCGAGGACCTCGGCCGTGGCCTGGTCACGGGCCTGGTCACCGATCTTGGCGCGATGAAGACCCCGTCGCTTCGGAACGTCGAATTGCGCGCGCCCTATTTTCACAACGGGCAGATGGCCACGCTTTCGGACGTGATCGACTTCTACGATCGCGGCGGCGATTTTTCGGCCGCGAACAAGCCGCCGACGATCGCGCCGATCGGGTTCACGCCGCAGCAAAAAGCTGCGCTGCTCGCGCTCCTGACGCGACCGATGACCGATCCGCGCGTCGCGGCGGAAACGGCGCCATTCGATCGGCCTACGTTGTATTCACAGACCCCGGCAGTACCCGCCCACTACGGCGCGGCGAGCAATGGCGTCGGAGGATTTGCGCCGCAGCTTGTCGCCTTCGAGCCCGCGATCCTTGGCGATCGGAAGTGGACTGTCGGCATTGACGGCGCTCACGCGGGCAGAGCAGCCGTGCTATTGCTCAGTCCGATTCAGGTGTTGGTGGGCCTTCCGTTCCAGGGCGCGAAGTTGCACGTGGGACTCGGCGTCGGGGCACAGGTCGTGCGCATCGGCGCGTTGCAAGGCAACGGCGCTGGCCTGGGTTTCGGTTCGGCGACGCTCGAGATTCCAGCCCAGGCCCAACTGGCCGGCCAGACGTTCTACGCGCAGTGGCTGGTCTTCGACCCGCAAGGCGGCGGCAAGCGATTGTGCTCCAGCGACGCGGTTGCGGTCACGTACCTGTAGCGATGCAGGCTGCTCAGGGCGTCCAGAGCCAGGCGCCGAGCGCGAGCACCGACAGGCCGAAGATTGCGACGAGAAATCCGGCCACGCGTCTGCGCTTCACGTAGAAGAGCAGCCAGATGCCGGTCAGCGCCGAAACCGCGATCACGATCGCGCTGATGTCGATCACCCAGGCCCAGGCGGAACCGCTGTCGCGACCCTTGTGCAGATCGTCGAGCACTGCCCACGAGTTCAATTTCGTCTCGTGCAGGGTCGCCGTGCGCTTGGCGAAATCGATTTCGACATCCGCCGAATAACCCGGCGCCTTGAACACGATCGAGTCGTGCTGCGAGTCGAAGGAAGAGTCGTTCAGGTCGCCGCGCAGCTTGAACGCCGTGCGTGCCCAGCGTTCCAACGCATCCGTGTCCGGCTCGACTCCGACCGGAAGGAGCTCCGCGGGCAGCACGAGACTTTGCATGCGCTCCTGCTCCGCGCCGGATTCGAACCAGGTCGCGTGATTGAGCGTCAGTCCGGTGACGGCGAAGAAGAAGATCGCGGCGAAACCGATCAATGAGAGATAGGTGTGCAGCCAGCGGATGGCGCCGGGGAGATGCAGCTTCGAACGCGCGCTCACGTCGAAGACGTCTATTTTTTCGCCGCCGGCGGGCGCAGCGAGACGGTTGCCGACTTGACTTCGCTGCCCTCGCCGACCAAGGCCGCGGAGAACTCGACGCCGTTCACTTCGAATCGGTGCGAGAGAATCTGATAGGTGCCGTGCTCGCGCACGACCTCGAGGAACATCGTGTACTTGCCCTGCGCCACGGGCTCTCCCGCGTCGTCGCGGCCGTTCCAGTTCAATTCATAGGCGCCGGCGGCGCGCGTGGCGCGAGTCACGGCGCGCACGTCGTCCTGTTTGCCCGGATAGAGTTCGCTCCAGCGCCGCAGATCGTTGATCCAACGCGGCTTTTGGATCCACAGACTCAGCGTGCGGACCGCATGGCCCTGCTCGTCCTCGATCCAAGCCACGACGTAGGGCCGCCGATAATTTCCGCCGCGCCGCTCGCGCTCGCCGTCTTTCGGGCGACCGCCTTCCGCACCACGACCTCCCGCTGCGGGCTGTTGAAGCTCGAACGCCAGCACGATTTCAGCACCACCCGGCAATGCACTGGCCAAGACCGGCGCAGGGAGAGGCGCCTGATTGCGCACGAACTTGGACCAGTTCGGGCTCGCGTGCTGATCGCCCTTTGCATCGACGGTCATGCTCGCGACACCGGCGGTCTTCGCGATGAGCGCGATGCCTTCTGCGGGCGAGAGCACGCTGAGAATCGTCGCCAGCGCATCGGCCGTGGTCGCGTCAGGCGCGATCACGGTGGCCTGCAGGATCTGCTCGACCGGAAGCCCCGTGCGCGGATCGAAGATGTGCGAATAATGTTTGCCGGCGATCTTGAAGCCGCGAGCGTAACCGCCGCTCGTGGCGACGGCAGCGTTGCGCAGGTCGAGGTCGCACAGGCTCGGAGCATTCTCCTCAGGCTCGCGCGGATCGGCGACGGCGATGCGCGATGAACTTTCGCCGCTGACGCGCAGGTCGCCACCGATCTCGAGCACGATGTCGGCAACTCCGGCTGCCTGCGCGACGGCGATCGCGCGGTCGATGATGTAGCCCTTGGCGAGCGCGTCGAAGCAAACCGCTGCTTCGGTGAGCATCGTCACCGTGCCGTGTTCATCGTCGATCGACCACAGCGGCCGGGAAAGCTTCGCGCGCGCGGCTTCGATTTCGGCCGGCGCGGGGACTTTGCCGCTCTTTTCAGCCGCGGCCCAAAGCTGCGTGAGCAATTCGACGCCGGGATGAAAGGTCGCCTTCGACTCCGCGCTCCAGTGATCGCAGGCATGCATCACCGCGCGCAGCTCCGCCGAGGCCGCCGTCGCCGGGCAGGGCCGCGGCAAGCGCATCAACTCGCTCTTTGGATCGTAGGTGCTGAGCACGCCGCGCAGGCGTTCGATCTCAGCGAAGACGTCGGCCTTGGCCTTGCGGGCCACTGCTTCCTCGGCGTGCAATTCAAGGTGCATGGAAGTGCCGAGAATGTTCTCGTGGTCGAACCTGAAGGTCTTGACCTCGTCCCCGAGCGGCCCGCGCGATGCTGCGCCGGGCGCTGAAGCGACGGCGAGCAGCAGGCCGGCGAGGCAGAAGCGCTGGAAGAGGATCATCTGGGGCACAACCCAACCCGAGGCTGGCGGTTCCGAGTGAATCGCGTAATGAGAGCCCGCCGTCGCCGGCGTGGGCGCAAAGCATCACCAGCCTG
>JAYUOR010000563.1:0-7923 GCA_043760765.1 Planctomycetota bacterium
GGCGACGGTCCGGCGCGCGCCTGGCTTGAAGCCAAGGTCGTCGCCGACGGCCTCGGAGCGCGCGTGCACTTCGCCGGTTGGCAGTCCGCGGGACAGATCGAGACCCTGTACGAAAAGTCGAGCGTGGTCGTGCTGCCTTCGACCTGGAAGGAACCCTTCGGCCTGGTCGGCATCGAGGCCATGGCGCATGCCAAACCCGTCGTCGCCTTCGACGTCGGTGGCGTCTGCGAATGGTTGCAGCAGGAACGCACGGGAATCCTGCTCGCCCGCGGCGATGTCCCGGGCATGGCGCTCGCGATCGAGGGCCTGTGCCTGGATGAGCAGCTCGCTGCGCGCATGGGCGCGGCGGGACAAGAGCGTGTCCGACGCGACTTCAGCGAAGCCGCCCACGTCGAGCGGCTCGAGCAGGAACTGGTCCTCGCCGCCGGATAGTCCGGTCGCAGGCGGACCCGCACGCGTGGCGCCGAATTCGGCGCAAGCACGCGGGGCAGTCCTGCCGGCGCGCGGCCCCTAGAACTCGTAACCGAAGACGAGGTAGATGTCGGAGGCGCGCGAGTCGTCGCCGATCCCGAACAGTGGCGCGAAGTCCAGGTGCATGCCAGGCGCCGGCCGCCATTGCACGCTGGGGCCAAGTTCCAGGGTCTTGGTGTAGTTGCCGCGGTCGGTGTTGTCGTCCTCGAACTCGACCTTGACCTCGCCACCCAGCGAGAATTTCTCGTCCATCAGGGTCTTGCTCAGGCCACCGGTCAACTCGAACACATTGCCTTTAGGATCGCTGAGCTGACGCTCCCAAACCAGGTTCGAACCCCAGTGCCAGCTCGGCGCCAACTCGTCGCCGAGCAGCAACTTGCTCTCGAGCACGTCGGACTCGCCGTCGACCATTGCGTATTCCTCATAAAGCGTCGGATTGCCCCAGAGCTTGCCCCAGTCCGCCAGCGCATAGCGCACTTCGACTTTCTGCTCGGTGTGATCCAGCGCGCCCTGCTCGCCGGTTTTTTCCGAAGTCCAGTAGAAGTCGAGCATGAACCGGTTCGGCAGACCGAGTTCGAGCTCGTACTGGTTCTCGACCGTGCTGGCGCCGCCGTGACGCGGAGTCTTGATGCGCGTCCAGTATTCGAATTCGACCTTGCCTTCGGGGATCACGTAGACGCGCGTGGTCGGGAAGCGACGTGTGGCCGTCCAGCGCGGTTGGGCGTAGGGCCCGACGCGGTCCTCCTCGCGCAACTGCGAGATGCGCTCGGCCTCGACCACCACCGCCGGAAGCTCGAAGGTGCGCAGCCGCTGCGGCGGCGTGTCGGAGAGACTCAGGTCCGCTCGAGGGACCGCCTGCTTGTCCGCTGGGTTGATGACCTGGGCGGAGCTCGTGGCAGCTGTAACGACAAACGCGAACAAACCGAGCGCAGAAGCGCCGGTCACAGAAGCATCGAGCATGTGAAGGTTTTTGGAAATTCCGCGGGGGAGGACGGTTCGTCCCCCACCAACGCCCAGCGAAGCAGGCGGTTCAACCTTTCCGACGAGGATCGCAGGCGCGCTGGATGCGCTCCCAGGTTGAAGCGTTCGGGGCCCTTTCAAAGCAGCGGATCTCCCCCGCTTCCAAGCGATCCTCCAATGCCAGACACAAGGCCGAGAGAAAGTTGCGCTCCTCGTCGACAACCGCTTCCGCCAGACGGCGGACAAGCGCGCGGACGTGCGACTCGAGCAGCGCCGGATCGTCGAGGTGCTTCCAGGTGAACAGCAGTCGATTGCGTTCGATGGCGGTCAGCACGACGGATTCGGGCACGAGCGCTCCGATCGTGCCGCGGTGATGGTGCTCGACCACGGAACTCGCAACGTAGCGGCATTCCAGCCCGGCCTTCCAGGCGCGCCAGCCGAGATCGAGGTCTTCGAGGTAGAAGGGCTCGAAGGCGCGGTCGAAGCCGCCGAGCTGTTGGAACATCGAACGACGGAACAGGAAGGCGCCGCCGATCGGAAACGGCACGGGACCATCGACTGCGCCGAGTTCCCCGAGCGCGGCTTCGTCGGCACGGCGTTCGAGCAGCGGCTGGGCTGCGCGGGCGATGAAATTCTCCAAGCGGACCTCGGCGATCGATTCGATCGCGCCCTCGCGGCCATCGAGCAGGATGCGCGGCACGGCAGCAAAGACTTTTTCAGCGCCCAGCGCGGCTTCAAGCGGTTCGAGGAAGCCCGCGCGCACGCGCACGTCGCTGTTCATGGCGAACACGAGTTGGTGCTTCGCGGCCTCTACACCTGCGCTGAGGGCGCGGGCGAATCCCACGTTCGCGCTGTTGTGGATGCAGCGCACGCTCGGAAAATGTTCCATCAACCAGGGGCCGAGCAGCCCCTCACCGCTGTCGTCGACGACCAGGATCTCGTCGTCGCCGCGGCGAGCCAAGGCACGCGTCAGCGAGGCCAGTGCGAACTCGAGCAATTCGACGTCGCCCATGGCAGGGATCACGATCGAGACCGCGCGGCTCATCAGTCGCGCTCCCATTCGTGCATGCGCCGGCCGAGCGCACTCCTCGATACCAGCGCGCGAATGACCCGGCCGCCTTCCTCGCGCAGTGCGCGCATCTCGCCGCGACGCCATTCGAGTTCGCGTTGCAAGCGTTCGAGCAGCTCGTGGACCGCGCGCACGTCGTCCGCGCTGTGCAGCGCCTCTGCGCTGTGCCCGAAGCGGCGCACGAAGTTCGCGGCCTCCGTCTCGAGCCAGCGCGCGTGCCGCTGTGTCTCCCGCAGCTGATGTTCGAGCGCCGCGCCGTGCTGCGCTTGCTCTGCGGCTGTCTGCTTCGACGAGGCGAGCGTGTTTTCGAGTTCGGCGCGCACACCTTCGAGCAGCGCGCACTCGCGCCGGTTCAGCGCCAGCGCAGCGCAGGCCGCGGCGAGTGCCTCGCGCGCTTCGCGGTGGGCGCGCTGTTCGCGTTCGAGCGCCTCGCGCGAGGCGAGCTGTGCCAGCGCAGCGGTGTCGAGCTGCTTGGCGCGCGAAGCGATCTCCTGCTCGGCTGCCAAGACAGCGCTGCGCGCCTGCTCTCCGTCGCCGATGGAGCGCGCCAATTCCTCGAGCAGTTCCTGATTCCGATGGCCGGACTCGCGCGCGACGGCGCGCGTGCGTTCGAGCTCCTGCTCCTGCGCCCGGCCCTCCGCCATGCGCCAGACGATCTCGCGGCGGGCATCCAGGAGCCGCTCGAGAGCGACGGTCTCAAGCTTTGGCGCGGCGGCCAGGGTCGCATCGACGCCCAGCGAACGCGCCAACCCGGCCAGTCCGCCGGCCGCGCATTGCGCCAGCTCGGCCGTAGTGTGTGACTCCAGCGCAAGCACGCGTTGCGCGAACGGCCGCGCGCTCGCCGGCACCTGCGCGGAAAGGCTGCGCCGCCGTTTCGCGATCAACTCGCCGTAGCGCACTACAAGCTCGTCGGCCTGTTCCTCGAGCGAGCGTGGCGCGCGCGTGTTGCGCGAGAGTCTTTGGACCAGCTCGGGCTCTGCAACGAGACGCTCCATGGCCGCCTTGAGCGCCGCTGCATCCCCGGGCTCCACGACAAGCCCGTCAGACGAATCACTGACGCTCTCGCGCAGCGCAGGCAGATCGCTGGTGATCACCGGGCGCGATGCCGCGAAAGCCTCGCGGATCACGAACGGCGCGTTTTCCCACCAAATCGAGGGCACGACGAGCACATCGATGCCGTCCATCACGCGCGGCAGGTCTGCGGCGGGAAAAGCGCCTTGCCAGTGAGCACCCACGCTGCAAGCGCGCGCGCGCATTTGCGCGACGTAGTCACGATCGTTCGAGTCGGCGTGGATCGACAGGCGCGCGGGCAACTCCAGTCGGGCGTAGGCCTCGAGCAGCACGTGCAAGCCCTTGTGCTTGAGCGCAGCGCCGATGTAACCGAAGGTCAGCGGCCCCTTCGAGCCATCGCGCGGTGGCGCGAGGCGGCCGAGCGCGTCGCTCTCGATTCCGTAGTGCGACAGCTCGACACGCTGCGGGTCGAAACCGCCGGCGATCAGTTGCGCGCGCAGGAACTCCGTCGGCGCGAGCACGAGATCGACGCCGGAAAAGACCTGTTTTCTCCGGCGATCAAGCCGCTCACGCTCGTCGAAGTCCGCGCTCTGGTTGAATAGATCCAGGGCTGGATCAAGCCGCGAGGCGAGCTCTGCTCGTTCGCTCGCCACGAGCGATTCGGGAAACACGCCGGCGTGGTAATCACTCCAGCGTTTGCGACCGTTCAAGTAGCTGACCGCCGAATCGCAACGCGAGCAGGCGCGCGAGTCGCCGAGCGTCGTGCAGCGCGAAAGATCCGGCCGCGCCAGGACCGTCCGATGGCAGACGGGAAAGTAGTCGTGGGCCGTGTAGATTGACGGGATCCCGCGCAAGGCGGCCGCTTCGAGGATTCCGACGCCCAGCTTCTGCGCATGCTGAAAATGCACCAGCGCGGGCCGCATACGGTCCAGGAATTCGGCGAAGGCAGCGGCCATGCCGGGAGGATCGAGATGTCCGGCCGCCGACTGCGGAACCCGATTGGCGATGACCCAGGTCAGGCCGTAGCCGTCGCGCTGTTCGCGACGCTGCGCGAATTCCTGGAGCGTGGGGTCGGCGCGCGGAGCGAAGACTTCGACGGACAGCCCGCGGCGCGCCAGACATTTCGCCAGCGCGGCGACGTGGTTTTCCACGCCGGTATTCTCGTGGGGAGGAAAACCGTGGACGACGAAGGCGATGCGCACGACGCGAGGAGTCTGTACAGAGCCCGCCAACCGTTCAAACTATTCGAGCGTGAATCGTTCGGACCGGCGCCCGGCGGCGGGCGTCAATGCATGAACCCGCCACCGTTCATGTCCAGGCCCTGTCCCGTCACGCCACGTGCGTCGGGCGAGATCAGCCACGCCGCCATGCCGGCGACGTCCTCGGGGCTCGACATGCGGCCAAGCGGCACCAGTTTCATGGCGAGTTCGTGCGCCACCTCGCGCGTAACACCGATCGCCTTCGCCATGCCATCGATTCCCTGCCAGGCCATCTCGGTCTCGACCCAGCCTGGGCAGATCGCGTTGACCTGGACGTTGAGCGGTGCAAGTTCGACAGCCAGCGAGCGCACCAGGCCCAAAAGGCCGGCCTTCGAAGCGCAATAGCCCGAGTACTGGGCCACGCCGATGCGCGCGAGGATCGAACTGATCACGAGCAGGTGGCGCGGGTCGGGCCCCGGAGTGAGCTGGCGCCGCGCCGCGCACAGCGTCGTGTACGTGCCGATCAGGTTCGTTCGCACCAGCTCCTCGAAGCGATCTTCCGGCCCGGGAAAATTCGGCCCGGCGATGCCTGCGTTCGCGATCATCGCCGTGAGCGGTCCCTGCTCGCGCGCAAACTCGTGGAACACGCGCTCGACCTGCTCGGACTGGGTGATGTCGCAAGCACGCACGACAACCGAGCGTGCACCCGCGATCTCGCAACGGCGCGCGGTCTCCACCAGCTGATCCTGCCGGCGTGCGAACAGCGAAAGGCGCGCGCCGCCCGCGGCCAGACGCAGCGCGATCGCGCGGCCGATTCCGCTGCCCGCGCCCGAAATGGCAACGTGATCCTTGGACGTGGACGACGTGACCATGCCGCCCTCAGTGCGTCGCTTGCCGCTCGAGCCAACGCTCGGCGTCGATCGCCGCCATGCAGCCCATGCCGGCCGCCGTCACGGCCTGGCGATAGGTCTTGTCGGCCACGTCGCCGGCGGCGAAGACGCCCTCGACCGAGGTGTAGGAACCGTCGTGTACCTTGAGGTAGCCGACGTCGTCCATGTCGAGCAGGCCCTTGAAGATGCCTGAATTCGGCTGGTGACCGATGGCGATAAAGATACCGTCGGTCGCGACCTCGCTGACTTCGCCGCTCTTCACATCGCGCAGCTTGACCGCGCGCACTTTTCCCTTGTCGCCCTCGAGGATGTCGAGCACATCGCGATTGAGCAGCCACTCGATCTTCGGATTCTTCTTCGCGCGCTCGAACATGATCTTGGAAGCGCGGAACGAGTCGCGGCGGTGCACGACCGTGACCTTGGCGGCGTGGCGCGTAAGGAACATGGCCTCTTCCATCGCGGTGTCGCCGCCGCCGACGATCATGACCTGCCGATTCTTGAAGAACGCTCCGTCGCAGGTGGCGCAGGCCGAGACGCCGTGGCCCATCAGGCGCGTCTCATTGGCGAGGCCGAGCAACTTGGCGCTCGCGCCCGTGCATACGATCACCGCATTGGCCTGAAAGGTCTCGAAGTCGCTGACCAGCGTGAACGGCCGCTTCGAGAAATCGACCGAGACGATCTGCTCGAATTTGATCTCGGTGCCAAAGCGCTCGGCCTGGGCCTTGAAGTCCTCCATCATCTTCGGGCCGAGCACGCCGTCGCGGTATCCGGGGTAGTTCTCGACGTCGGTGGTAATGGTCAGCTGACCGCCCGGCTGCATGCCCTCGAAGAGCAGCGGCGAAAGATTGGCGCGCGCCGCATAGATCGCGGCGGTGTAACCCGCGGGACCGGAGCCGATGATGATGAGGTCGCGGACGTTGCTCATAAAAGGAAAGTCTGGCCGCGGGGCTGATCCAGCCGACGCGTGCCGAGGGCGCGAGTCTAGTCCCGTGCCGACCAGAGTCCAACCTGCTCTGTGCATCAGCGCCTGTTAGTGTGAGCGCCATGGAGCCCGACCTCGAGGCACGCTGGCGCGCGCGGCTGACGGCCCTGTGCGGCGAATTGCGCACTGCGGCGCGGGGGGCGATGGGAACGGCCATCGCGGCGGGCGACATCGATTCGATGGCCCGCGAGCTGCGCGCCGGCGCCGGCGACGTGACCTTCGAGTTGGACGCGCGAACCGAGAGCGTGATCGACCGCTGGCTCGAAGACACGGCGCGCAGTGAACCGCTCTCGCTCTTGACCGAAGACGAGGGCTGGCGCCATCGCGGCCCTGGAACGAGGGGCGGCGTGAGCGAACTTTCCAGCTTCGACCACGGCGGGCCACGCATCGCCATCGATCCGATCGACGGGACGCGCCACCTGATGAGCGACCTGCGTTCGGCGTGGAGCATCGTCTCCTTCGCGCCGCCTGGAGCGGGAGAGCCGCGCATGTGCGAGATTTCGCTCGGCCTGGTCAGCGAGATTCCAGATTCGCGCGCGGCGCGCTGGCGCTCGCTGGTCGCGATCCGAGGCTGCGGCACGCGCTTCGAGGATCGCGCGCTCGGCGAGGGCACACTCGTCTCGACGCGCCGACTCGATACCGGCAGCGACGCGCGCGCGGAGCGCGGGTACTTTTCGTTCTTCCGCTATCTACCGGCACAGCGGCCGCTGCTCGCGGCGCTCGAGGCGCGTTTCTTCGAACGACTCGCTCGGCTCGAGCAGGCTGACGTGCGATCGTGCTACGACGATCAATACATCAGCTCCGGTGGACAGCTGGCGCTCGTCAGCCTTGGCACCTATCGCCTGGCGGCGGACCTGCGCGCGTGGCTCGGAATGCGACGGCCGCAAATTCCATCGATCGCGACCCATCCCTACGACATTGCCGGCGCAGTGCTCGTCGCGCGCGAAGCGGGTGCACAGGTCTTGGGAGTCGATGGAGATGCGCTCGACTTCCCGATCGACTGCACCACGCCGGTCAGTTTCGTCGCCTGGACGAATGCGGCGACGAAGGCGCGCTTGGAAGGCCACCTGAGGGCCGCGCTGGACGAACTCTGATCGCTCAGCGATCGCGCGCCACGTCGAAGCGCGCGAGCGCTTTGCCGCCGAGCATCACGAGCATGAGCGATTGCGCGTACAGGACAGTCAGACCGACGAGAACGGCCACAATCCAGGGAAGCGGCTCGGAAGTGCCCGCCCACTTCAAAGAGAAAAATGCGATCGCCCCGCTGCCGAACACGCATCCGCCAACGACGCCGACGACGAGCCCGCGCACCAGCATCAACATCAGGCTGCGGCCCGCCTG
>JAYUOR010000564.1:0-7895 GCA_043760765.1 Planctomycetota bacterium
GCGACGGCGCAGTGCGGCTCGATCGGCGCATGCGTCGAGCCGTGGAACGAGTACTCGTCCTCGAGCACGAGATGCGAAGTCCGCGCAAGCTCGTCGACCGCGCCGAATTCCAGGCGCACGTTCTTCGAGATGTTGCCTTCCTTGCGGCCCTCGTGGATCGCCGGATCGTGGCGCACGAGCGATTCGTAGGGATCGAAGAACGCGTGCAGGACTTCGTACTCGACCGCGATCAGTTTGAGCGCGGCGTTTGCCGTGTCCTCGTCGATCGCCGCGACCGCCGCGACCGGATCGCCAATGAAGCGCACCTTGTCGACGGCCAGCGCATTCTCGTCCTGGGTCCACGGAATCACGCCGTACTTGATCGGCATGTCCGCGCCGGTGATCACCGCGTGCACACCGCGCAGCGCGCGCGCCTTCGAAGTGTCGATGCTGCGGATCTTCGCGTGCGGATGGGGCGAGCGCAGCGTCTTGGCGTGCAGCATGCCCGGCAACTGAATGTCGTCGGTGTAGACCGCGGCGCCGGTCGCTTTCGCCAGGCCGTCGATCTTGCGCAGCGGTTTGCCGACGACGCTGAACGATTCGCCCCAGGCCGGACCGTTGCCGTGATTGTCGCGCGCGGCCATCAGACGCTCTGGCCGTTCGATGAACTCGGACTCGCGCGCCAATCACAGGCCTCGGGTCGCGGCCCGCCCGATTCCGCAACGGCGAGTTCGACCGCCTGCAGGATCTGCGTGTAGCCCGTGCAGCGGCACAGATTGCCGGCCAGGGCCTGCTGGATCTGCGCGCGCGTCGGCCGCGGTGTCCTTTGGAGCAGCGCGCGCGCCGAGAGCATCATCCCCGGCTGGCAGAAGCCGCACTGCAACGCACCGCAGCGATCGAAGGCATTCTGGATCGGGTCCGCACCCTGACCGCCGGCTTGAATGTGGGCGGGCATCAGACCCTCGATGGTCGTGACTTCGTGACCCTCGGCCAGCGCGGCGAGTGTCAGGCAGGCGAGCTTGGGCTTGCCGTCCACGAGCACCGTGCACGCTCCGCAATCGCCCTTGTCGCAGCCCTGCTTGGAGCCGGTCAGGCCGAGTGAATAGCGCAGAACCTCGAGCAGCGTCCAATGGTCCGGCGCCGCCACCGGGACGCTGTCCCCGTTCACTCGAAGTCGCAGAAGGCGCATCGCGGCGATTCTCGCCGTCCGCGCTGCGTGCCGCAACCCCGGCAGTGACTCGCTCGAGCGCGAGGGGGAAAGAGCGCCGACGCGCCCCGCGGTTATCAGGAGGTCCCGCGGGGCACGCCGGGGGCGGACCGTGGAGCGCTCGTCGCGCGCGGGATCGTGGTCTTGCGGCCACGTTGCCCCCTGGACGAACAAAAGCTCCTCGGATCTGCCCGCCAGACCCATTCCGAAATCAGGCGCGCTGACTGCGGAAGTCGGACCTGGGGCTTGGTCGAGGTTGAACCCGCGATCCGCCGCGCGGTTCCGGCTTGTCCGTTTTGGTTCGAGCCCTCCCACGGACGCCTGCCGCGGCAGTTCAACCCAAGCCTCGAGCCCTGGGCAGCGCCACGATTTCGGGGGGCGTCGGGGCGATCGCCTCGGCCGAGCGAGCACGGCCTGCTCGACATCATTGCCACGGGCGCTAGGGTGTGCAGAGATCCAGGGCACGCGCCGCTGCACGCCAAAACTTGAGCACACTCCTTCGCAAGCGCCCCACGCTGACGCAATGGATCTTGATCTCGATGCTGATCGGCATCGCCATCGGCACGTTCTTCCCGGCGACCGGCGCAGAACTCAAGCCGATCTCGAACATTTTCCTGCGGATGATCAAGTCGCTGATCGTCCCGCTCTTGTTCAGCACGCTGGTCATCGGCATCGCCGGTCACGGCGACGACATGAAGAAGGTCGGCAAGCTGGCGCTGCGCTCGATCGTCTACTTCGAAGTCGTCACGACCCTGGCGCTCGCGGTGGGGTTGATCGCCGTCAACTGGATCAAGCCCGGAGAGGGCATCACGCTGGAGGGCGTTTCGGCCGAAGCCGGCCTGCAATTCGCGCAGAAGAAAGCGACCCTGGGCGGCGTCTTGGAACACACAGTGCCGCAGAGTTTCTTCGAAGCCGCGGCCGCCAACGAAGTTTTGCAGGTCGTTTTCTTCGCCATCCTCTTCGCCGTGGCGCTGGCGCGCGTGAAGGGGGAGCCGAAACGGATCATGCTCGCCGTGCTCGAGAGCCTGTCCGAAGTCATGTTCAAGTTCGTCGGCATCGTGATGGCATTTGCGCCCTTCGGCATCGGCGCGGCGATCGCGGTCACCGTTTCCAGCAGCGGGCTTGGAGTACTCAAGAATCTGGGCATCTTGGTGCTGACGCTCTACGGCGCGCTGATTGTTTTCGTGCTGCTCGTGCTCATTCCGATCGCACTGCTGTTCAAGGTTCCGCTGCGCCAGTT
This sequence comes from Planctomycetota bacterium, assembly GCA_043760765.1. Classification (GTDB taxonomy): domain Bacteria; phylum Planctomycetota; class UBA1135; order UBA1135; genus JADJQU01. Next base: position 2,427 of record JAYUOR010000564.1, read on the forward strand.
CATCGCCGCTGTCAAGCAGCCGGCTCTGATCGCCTTTTCGACCGCGTCCTCGGAGGCCGCGCTACCGCAGGCGATGCAGGCGATGGAGAGGTTCGGAGTCCCGCGCCGCATCGTCGCCTTCGTGATGCCGACGGGGTATTCGTTCAACCTCGACGGCAGCACGCTTTACCTCGCGCTGGCCTCGATCTTCGTGGCCCAGGCGGCGGGCATCGACATGCCGCTTTCGCAGCAGCTCATCATGATGTTGACGCTGATGTTGACGAGCAAAGGCGTCGCCGCCGTGCCGCGCGCTTCGCTGGTGATCCTTTCCGGCGCACTGGCTTCGTTCGGGCTTCCGCTGCAGGGCGTAGCTGTGATCCTCGGCGTCGATGCGTTGATGGACATGGCGCGCACTTCGGTCAACCTGGTCGGCAACTGTCTGGCGACCGCGGTGATGGCGCGCTGGGAGGGAGAATTCCGGCGCGAGGATCTGCACGTGGTGGACGAACAGGCCGGCGACGTGCTGCGCGTGCCCGACGCGCACGGGAAATAGGGCTGCCCAATCAGGCCTGCCCTGCGGGAGGGCGGCTTTGATTTGCGGGGTGCGTGAGCGATGAAAGCACGCCGACCGTCAGTGTGATCGAGGTCCCGATCAGGACGTACCAGGGCCAGGCCACACGCGCGAAGGGGCCCAGCGATTGCGCGAGCGCGGGATAGGCGGAAGAAAGTTGGCTCGCGAAGACAACGAAGACCATGGCGACAATGCCGACGCCAAGTCCGATGAGCGCGTCGCGCTGCACGGCTCGCGGCCAAAAGTTGCCGAGGAAGAAAGTGCCCAGCAGCCCGCCATAGGTGAACGACGCGATTCCAAGAGCCAGCACGACGACTGGAGTGCCCTGCTGCTTGAAGAGCAGCGCGCCGCCGGTGAGCACGACGCCCCAGGCCAGCGCGAAGAGCTTGCCCGCGCGCAGCGTGCGCGCCCCGTCGGCCGGGCGCCCGGTCAACGGAAGGTAGATGTCGTGCGTGGTCGCCGCGGCGAGCGAGTTGATCGCGGCGGAGTGCGTGCTCATGGTCGCGGCGACGATGGCCGCGATCAGAAGTCCGACCAGCCCGCTAGGCATCTCTTCGACGATGAACGTCGGGAAGACCGCATCGGGCGTGGCGAAGCTTCGGCCCTCGTAGTGCACGAACAGGCCTATACCTATTAGGAGGAAGAGCGCGAACTGGCAGGCGACCACGATTCCGCTGCCGATCACGGCGCGTTGGGCATCCTTGAGACAGCGCGCGGACAAAAGGCGTTGCACGATCAACTGATCGGCGCCGTGCGAGGCCATGGCCAGGAAGGCGCCGCCGATCAGGCCTGCGAAAATCGTGTGCGCGCGATCGACTCCGGCGTACCCGTCGAAGAACTGCAACTTCCCGCTGGCAGCGGCCGACGAAAGAATCGCGCTCCAGCCGCCCTCCACGGATCTGGCGAGCAGCACCACGGCGGACAGGCCACCGAAGATGTACACGCAGGCCTGGACGAGCTCGGTCCAGACCACCGCGCGCATCCCGCCGCGCCAGGTGTAGACGATCGTCAGCGCGCCTAGGATGACGATGGCCGCGGGCATGACGGCAGAACTGGGCACCCGCTCGCCGAGGATCAGGGCCACGGGGATCGCTGTCGCGAACACGCGAACGGAGTCCGCCGCGGCCCGGGTCAGCATGAAGACGATCGATGTCGCGCGGCGCGTGGCGCTGCCGAAGCGCTGCTCCAAGAGCGCATAGGCCGTCACGATCTCGCCTTGGAAGTAACGCGGCAAAAGCGCATAGGCCACGACGATCCGGCCGAGGATGTAGCCGGCCGCGACTTGCAGAAATCCCAGGTTGCCGACGTAGGCGAGACCGGGGATCGAGATGAACGTGAGCGCGCTGGTTTCCGTCGCGACGATCGAGAACATGACCGCCCACCAGGGAATCGTGCGCGCGGCGACGAAGTAGTCCTTGGCGTCCTTCTGTCGGCGGCCCACCCACAGGCCCAGAAGCGTGGTGCCGACGAGGTAGGCGACGAGTACCGTCGCGTCGAGAACTGTGAATCGTGCGCTCATTCCGGGCACTGCGCCGAGTCACCCGGCCGGGATCCTGCGAGCTAAAGCCTCGCTCCGGAGCAACTCGTCTGGCATCGTACACGCCGACCCGACCCCATGGACCAACTGCGAAGTGCTCTTGGCGTGTTGCTCATCATGGGAATCGCGTTCGCGATCTGCCCTGGCGACAAGCGTCGGCATGTGAACTGGCGCACGATCGGAGTCGGCCTCGCCTTGCTGCTGATCGCGGCCGTCATCGTGCTCAAGACACAGGCCAGAATCCTCTTCGTCTGGGCGAACACGGGCATCGACGGGCTGATCGGCTTCGCGGACCACGGCGCCGAATTCGTCTTCGGATCATTGGCGCAGCCAGGACAACCGGCCGGTTTCATCTTCGCCTTCAAGATCCTGCCGACGATCCTGTTTTTCGCGGCGTTGACCTCGCTGCTCTACTACCTGCGGGTCATGCCGTTCATCGTGCGCTGGATGGGACGCTTCCTCTCGCGCGCGCTGGGCACCAGCGGAGCCGAGAGTTTTTCGACGGTCGCGGACATCTTCGTCGGCCAGACGGAGGCGCCGCTGGTGATCAAGCCCTACATCGCGCTGCTGACGATGAGCGAACTGAACGCCTGCATGGTCGCCGGCTTCGCGACCACGGCCGGGGGCGTGCTCGCGGCCTACGTGGTCATGCTCCAGGATTACGTGCCGGGAATCGGCGGCCACCTGGTCGCCTGCAGCGTCATGTGCGCGCCGGCGTCGCTGATCATCGCCAAGCTGGTGCTGCCCGAGACCGAGGTGCAAAAGACCGCCGGCGCGTCGCAGATCGAAATCCCGCGCACATCCGAGAACCTGCTCGGAGCACTGGCCGCAGGCACGTCCGATGGGGCGCGACTGGCCGTGAACGTCGGCGCGATGCTGATCGTGTTCGTCGCCCTGACCTGGATGCTCGACGCGGGCATCGGCTGGTCGAGTTCCCTGGCGCTGGACACGCCGCTGAGCCTGGAACAGATCCTGGGCTGGGTCTTCTCGCCGCTGGCCTGGGCGATCGGCGTGCCGATGGAGGATGTGCACAAAGTCGGCGGCCTGCTCGGCAGCAAGACGGTGTTCACCGAGCTCTATGCGTACACGCACATGAGCGAAATGCTCAAGGCCGATCCGCAGTGGCTGACGGAGCGCGGCCGGCTGCTCACCTCCTACGCCTTGTGCGGGTTTGCGAACCTGGCCAGCATCGGCATCCAGATCGGAGGCTATAGCGCCCTGGCCCCAGAGCGGCGTTCGGATCTCGCCAAGCTCGCCTTCCGCGCGATGATCGCCGGGCTGCTCGCGACCTGCCTGGTGGCCTGCGTCACCGGCATTTTTCTGTAGCCGAGGCCGATTCCTTGGACCGGTGCGAGCGCGTAGCCTCGTCGGTAACTAAGATGCGCGGCCTTAAGTCCGGCAGACCGGACCCGGAACCAGCAGAGTGGCCAACATCGACTCCCCCAAACTGAAAATCGGCATCCCCCGGGAAGTCCATCCCGGCGAGCGACGCGTGGCCGCTGTGCCCTCGACCGTCACGAAGCTCGTCAAGCTCGGCGTCGAGGTGCTCATCGAAAGCGGCGCCGGCGAGGCGGCAAGCTTTCACGATCAGTCTTACGCCGAGGCCGGTGCACGCATCGTTTCTGACGCGTCGGCGCTGTGGGCCGAAGCGGATCTGATCTTGAAGGTGCGCGCTCCGGAGTTGAACCCGAAGCTAGGGCGCCACGAGGCGGACATGCTGCGCGAGGGTGGGCGCCTGATCTCCTTCATCTGGCCCGGCCAGAACGCGCCGTTGATCCAACAGCTTGCCGCGCGCAAGCCGACCGTGCTGGCGATGGACGCCGTGCCGCGCATCACGCGCGCGCAAAAACTCGACGCGCTCTCGGCCATGGCGAACATCGCCGGTTACAAGGCCGTGCTCGAAGGCGCGAACCGTTACGGCCGCATGCTCGGCGGCCAGATCACCGCTGCCGGCCGCATGCGCCCCGCCAATGTCTTGATCGTCGGTGCCGGAGTCGCGGGTCTGGCAGCGATCGCCGCGGCGCGCGCGCTCGGCGCCGTGGTGAAGGCTTTCGACACGCGCGAGGCGGTCCGCGAGCAGATCGAAAGTCTTGGCGGCCAGTTCCTGAAGTTCGAATTCGAGGAACACGGCGAGGGCGAGGGCGGTTATGCGAAGCAGATGTCCGACGCCTATCTCGCGGCGGAACAAGCCTTCCTGACCAAGCACTGCAAGGACGCCGACATTGTCATCACGACCGCGCTGATCCCGGGCAAGACCGCGCCGCAACTCATCACCGCGGGCGCCGTGGTCGAGATGCACCCTGGTTCCGTGATCGTCGACCTCGCGGCGGAGCAGGGCGGCAACTGCGCCTTCACGGTTCGCGATCAGATCGTCGAGAAGTACGGCGTCACGATCGTCGGCCTGACCGACCTGACCAGCCGCATGGCGACGCAGGCGAGCGAGTTGTATTCGACAAACGTCTACAACGTGCTCGAAGAACTCGTGAAGGACGGACGCTTCGTGCTCAACCTCGAAGATGAGGTGCAGCGCGGCATGCTCGTGCTGCACGAGGGCAAGAGCATGTGGCCGCCGCCCAGGCCCGAGGTACGCGCGGCCGCGCCGCAGCCGCCCAGGCCCGCGCCCAGTGCTTCGAAGGGGCCGCCGAAAAAGATTGCCTCGCCCTGGCCGGCGCGTCTGGGACTCGTGGCGCTTGCGGGAGTGCTCGCGCTGGTCGGCGTGAGCGCGCCTCCGCAGGTCCTTCCGCACATGACCGTTCTGCTGCTCGCGGTGGTGGTCGGCTGGCACGTCATCTGGAACGTGACTCCGGCACTGCACACTCCGTTGATGAGCGTGACGAATGCGATTTCCGGGATCATCGTGATCGGCGGAATGTTGCTCGCGGTCGGCCCCACGCTCGGTATTCCGCAGACGCTCGGCGCGATCGCCGTATTGGTCGCCGCGATCAACGTCGCCGGAGGTTTCCTGGTCACGCATCGCATGTTGAAGATGTTCCGGAAGTAGCCGCGCGCCATGACGATCACTTTCGCCAACGCCACCTACGTCCTCGCGAGCCTACTTTTCATCCTGAGCCTCAAGGGGCTCAGTCAGCCTTCCAGCGCGCGCCGCGGGAACTCGATGGGCGCAATCGGGATGCTGCTCGCCATCGTCGTGACCGGCGCGCTGGTCTTTTCGCAGGAAACTTTTGGCCAAGGACCTGCGGCAACCTCGACCTACGGGCTGCTCGCCGCTGCGATTCTGATCGGTTGCCTGATCGGTGCCGTACTCGCCGCGCGGGTCGCGATGACCCAGATGCCTGAACTGGTCGCGATGCTGCACAGCTTCGTGGGACTTGCCGCTGTGCTCGTCGGCATCGCGACACAGATGAAGGGACCTGACGATGCC
>JAYUOR010000565.1:0-3045 GCA_043760765.1 Planctomycetota bacterium
AGGAAGTCATCGAGGCTGCCCTGCCGCGCGAGTCGCGCGAGTTTCTTGCCACCGACCTGCTTGACCAGATCGGCGCCGAAGAGCGAGTCGTCTATCTTCTGTTGGAAGGCCTCAAGGTGTGCCTTGAACTCCGTCGCGTGCGCGGCGTCGACCTTGCACAAAGAGTCGCAAATGTTCGCGGCCATGTCCTTGGCGTTCAGCGGATCGAGCCAGATGTGCGGGTTGCCGTAGGGGTGCACGTCGCCCCATTCGCGCGAGAGTGTCGTTGGCAATTCGAGCGTCGAGATGCCCGCCGAGGCGACGATACGGCCCGGTTGTCCGGTCTGGATCTTGGTGTTGCCCGAACCGGCGACGACCTTTTCGGCCCACATTTCTAGCTGCAAACCGACTTCGATGAACACGTCGGCTTCGCGCGCGCGCTGCATGAGCGTCGGCCGCGGCTCCACGTAGTGCGGATCCTGCCGGGCATCCGCTAGCGCGTGCACGTCCACGTACTCGCCGCCGATTTGCTTGGCGAAGTCGGCGAGCACGCCGAGCGTCGTCACGACGTGCAGCGGGGCCGGTTTGGCGTCCTGGGCGAAAGCGTTTGCGGAGCCGAGTGCGAGGAGCGCGAGTCCCGCCGAGAGTTCTACAAGTTTGGATTTCATGGCGTAGTTCCTTTTCAGCGATTGACCCAGTAGGGCTCTGTGGGATGCGATCCGAAAACCATGTTCATTTCGATCAGGGCGGTGTTGCGATTGTCGAGCAAGGCCACGTCGCTTTCTGCGTGTTCGTAGCCGATGCGGAAGCGCAGGAACTCGGTCGTGTAGTAGGTCACATACACACCGATGGTTTGGGTCGCGAGGCTCGAGTCCGCCAACTCTTCTGCGACGTCGTAGCGCGCACCGAGGTAGGTGTTCGCCGAGAACTGGAATTGCGACCAGACGTAGTAGCCGACCGGATGGTCCGAAGTGTTCGGGTCGTTCAGCGAGGCACCGAAGAACTCCCCGCCGACGAGGAAGGAATGCCACTCGCCACCGGCCAGAGGTTTGTACTTCCAGGTCGCGTCGAGTCCGTAGAGCGCGTGATCCTGGTCCTGATTCCAGGCCGACACACCGAGGTCGAGGCTTTGTGAGTCGTTCAACTCGTTGAACCAATCGACGTGTTCGAGGGTCGCGAGATTCGCGCCGCTGCCGGTCGGATCGAGCGGGATGTGGCCGCCGTCGAGCAGCGCAACCGAGGCTTGCAGCGTGCTCGATTCGGCCGGGCTCGGTAGGAAGAAGCTGCCCGCGACCCCGTTCTGAACGTAGCTGTCTTGCCCCAAAAAATTGGTCAGCGCGCGCGGATAACTCGGCTGCGGCAGGTCGTGCAAGTGGATCTTGTTGAATCGCCCGAATTCTTGGTGAAAGCGGCCGACTTGCAGTTTCAAACCGGCGGGCGCCGTGTCGAAGATCGGCAGTTTCTTCAGGGTGAAATAGCCCTCTTCGATCGAAGTCTCGAATTCGTTGGGCGACGGACTCTCGAAGCTCGCGATGATCACGGCGTCAGCCCACGGATCGATCGGCGCGCGCAAATCGACTTCGACCTCGCGCAGGTTCATGCGGTTGTCGATGCGCTCCGCGATCGGGTCGTCGTCGACGAAAACCTGTTGGTTGTCGGCGCGGCCGAGGAAATTGCCGAAGACCGTGATCTGCGGGTTGAAGACGTTGTTCGATTGACCGGACTTGGACTGGGCGGCCCGTTTGGCCTCGGCGACGTCCTTCTCGAGCGTGCCGATCTGGAATTTTAGGTCGTCGAGTTCATCGGCATTCTTCGCGGCCTCTGCTTCGAAGAGCTTCTTGAGGTCATCGATCGTTGCCTGCGGAGCCGGACTGGGTGTTTGCTGTGCGTTCTGCGCGATCGCAAACGCAGGCGCGATCGCGGGCAGCAGTCCTGCGGCGAGCCTGACGGCGGTAGTCAATTGCATGAGAGCATTCGGTGGGTAGAAGACGTGCGCGGCGGAAGTCGGAACGGGCGCGGGGCGAAGTGAATTCGCTCTTCTGCGCAAGCCACGGCGATTCGATTCCGAATTCGCCGACAGCTTCGACGGCATCCGTGCGGAAATTCGCGCGGCACGCCGATCGACAAATCGTTCAGGCGCAGTCCGGCGGACCGCGCGCGGGCGCGGACCGATTGCACACTTCGCGCACGGGCGTCGCGTAGGCGACGACATCGTGCAGCCCAGCCAATACAGCCCCGGAAATCGCGAGCGGAGTTTCGGGAGCGAGCCAGCGCAACTGACGCGTGATGGTCACGATCGCGCAATGCCCGTGCGGCTCCTCCGTCGTGCGCGGCAGCGATCGAATCCTCGGCGTGCCGTCGTCAGAAGCGTGGGCGAGCCCGCTCTCCTGCACGGCAACCGGATCGTGCTCCCATTCGCCGTGTTCTATGCACAGCGAGTGTCGCACCGTGACGTCGTGCGCGAAACTTGCGACATACCCCAGCAAGAACAGGATCGCGAGCAGCTGCAGGCGCAGGCTCGAGGTCCGTCGCAGGGCGCGCTGTAGGAATCGATTCACTTGGTTTCGCGAACTCGCCGAAGAGCGCGAGTCCCGGACCATTGCACGCCCATGCCGGGCGTCTGTCAACTCGGGCCGCTGATCTGCGGGCAGCGACAGGATCCTTACCTCACGTTGGGGCCCGCGCGCATCGTTCAGCGCGGTGTGATGACGACCTCGACGTATCCGGAAGAAATGACTCGCGCGAGACCCGACGAACGGTCGCATTCCGCTGCCTGGAATCGGACGGCCAGACCGGGGCAGCGAGCGCCGCGCGGCTAGCCGCGGTACGTAAACAGATCGGCCAGCACGTAGCTGCCTTTCGTGCGCGCGTTCAATGCATTCAGGAGCTTGAGCTGCACGTGGGGCGAAAGCCGGCGCCCCTTGCACGCGCGCTGCACCATCTTGTGCGTGATCTGCTCGGTCGAAGCCGCCACGAGATCGTTCGGGCTCAGGCTCAGTGTCGCCAGCAGACGTGCGATCGGCTGCTCGCCCAGGTCACGATCCAACCCATCATTTGCATCGTTCA
>JAYUOR010000566.1:0-23463 GCA_043760765.1 Planctomycetota bacterium
GACGTCGACGCCGACGGCAACGCCGAGATCGTCATCGGTGCCAACAACAACTGCGGACTCGGTACGCAGCGTGGCATCTACGTCTATCGCGACCTCAACGATGCTTGGGTGCCTACGCGTCGCGTCTGGAATCAGCACACCTACCACATCACCAACGTCGATGAGAGTGGTGCGATTCCCGCCTACGAACAGAACAGCTGGCTGTTCCCGGCCGGCACTGCGTTCAACAGCTACCGCCAGAACGCGCTGTCGACGCTGGCCAACGCGACGCCGGACCTGACTGCCAGTCGGCTCGCAGCCACGCCGCTGGTCTCTCCAAGTAGCGTGGTCGCGCGCATCGGCAACGGCGGCGCGTCGTTCGTCGGCGCAGGAATCCCGGTCGCCTTCTACGACGGCGATCCGTTGGGCAGCGGCGTATTGCTGGGCGTCGCCTTCACCTCGATCCCGCTGGCTCCGGGTGCTTTCGAGGATGTGGCCTTGTTCGTCGGCACGGTTCCGCCGCTCGTGTACGTGCAAGCTGACGACGCCGGTGCAGGCTTGGGCATCGAGATCGAGTGCAACGAGAGCAACAACGTGCACTCGGCGGCGCTGACTACGACTCCGCCGACGGTCTACTGCACGGCGAAGACCAACTCGCAGGGTTGCGTGCCGTCGATCAGCGCCAGCGGAAGCTCCAGCGCCACGGCGGGCACGGGCTTCCTGCTCTCGACGGTCATGGTCATCAACAACAAGCCCGGTTTGTACCTCTACAGCAGTGCGGGCGAAGCCGCTACGCCGTTCCAAGGCGGCTTCCTCTGCCTCAGCGTCCCGATCAAGCGCTCGATCCCGATCAACTCGATGGGCAATCCTCCGCCGAACGACTGCTCGGGCAACTATCAGCTCGACATGAACGCCTTCGCGGTCGGTGGAGCTCCGGCGGCGGCCTTCCTCAGCGTGGCGGGCACGCTGGTCCACGCCCAGTGTTGGGGTCGCGACCCCGCGGCCTCGTTCGGCTCGACGCTGTCGAACGGATTGGAGTTCACCGTCGGCCCGTGAGTCTTGTTGACTCGTCAATTCGCGGTTGACGCGAGGCGTGAGTCTGATTTTTCGAGGCCGGCTGCCCCTAGGGTAGCCGGCCTCGGTCGTTCGCGGTCAAGCGCCGCTTACATCTCAACACACGAGAGTACGGGGATCGACGCGAGCACCACGCGCGCAGTCTGGAGAAGTCCCTCGAGCGCCGATCGAGCATTGAGTCTACTCCTTGGAACAAGACGCGCTCGGCGCGCGCGCTAGCAGCAGCCAAGACCGAGCAGATCATCCGTTCGCCCGCACGTCGATGCTGGAAATCACCCACCCGGCCCAGGCGCGCACAGGCAGACGTCGCGAACGCAGCTCAAGTTTCGCTCGCCACAGCGCGTCCGCAGGCGAAAGCAAATGCTCGACCATTCCGCGATGGAATTCGACCATCAGTTCGCGGCTTTGCGCATCGTCGACTTTCCATAACGAGGCTAGCACCTCGCGCGCTCCTGCCATGTGCATCGCTTTTTCGAGCGAGGCGACGGAGAGGCCCGGTCGCACGGCGCCGGCGCGTGTCTCGCAGGCGGACAGCACCACCAGCTCGCAGCGGCTCGCGTCGAGGGACGCCAGTTCCACACCGCGTACAAAACCCGCTCGCTCGCCGTCGGGCGCGCGTTCGTTCGCGCCCGAGAGCGCCAGTCCGCACAGCGCGAGCGGCGACAGTTCGCGCACGCTCTGCAGCGGACTCCACGCAGTCGACCTGCTGCTCACAGATTCCAGCGCACCTGCTAGCAAGCCCGATTTTCCCATGTCCCCATGGGTCGCGATGTGCAGGATGCCTGCATGGGCGAGTTCGTCTGCGAAGCGCTCGCGGTCCACGGATCGGCCGGCGAGCAACTCCACGTCGCGCTTCGATCCGCGATAAATATCGTAGATGCCGGCGACTTCTTCGCCGGAGCCGACGAGTCGCGCAAGACTTCCCTCGCCGTAGTCGAGCCCGCCGATCAAGACCACCTTCTGCGCGGGCTGACGTCGTTCGAGACTGGGCGCGAGTACGGACAGTGCCGGCACGATTCGCAGGGAGAAGCGGTCGCCCAGCACGCCGCTCGCATCGGGCAGTGCATCGAGCGGAATCAAATGCAGCGAACCATCAGGCACGACGAAGATGCGCTCGACGCCTTCGAGCAGGCTGCGCAACGGATCGAAGGCCAGACTGCGTAGATGTTCTCCAGCGCTGCGCTCCGCTTCCGCGGATAACGCGGGAGTGCCTTCGGTGCCCAACGCATTGCGCCAGGCGAGTACGGCGTCGTCGACGAGCGTTGCGGAACCGAGATCCACGAGCCTCGTCGCACCTTCGCGTCGCAGTACGACAGCGACCAGGTGGGCGGCGCCTTCATGGCGCACGGTTCCGTCGGCCAGATTGGCGTAGGACACCGCCGCATCGCGCGGGCCCAGGCCCGCGCGCAATTGATCGGGATTCACCGGGTCGCCCCAGGGAATCACTCGCGCGCCCTTGAGCAGGCCTGCGATCAGTTGATGTTCGGCCTTGTCCTTGGCTGCGGTGATCCGACCGATCGAGCCTTCGGTTGTATGTTCGGCTGCGCCTTCCCGTGCAAGTTGGCGCGAAAGCTGGGCGAGTTCAGCGCGCGAATCGGCGGCCGACTGGGATTCCCCGGCAAGACGCAGCGCGTCGGCCGCCCACAGACTGGAGGCTCGGCGAGTCTCGAGCAAACTCAGGCACGCATCGGACAGGCTGGCATTCTGGCCCACATCCAGGCTCATGGACAGCGCCGCGGCGACCAGAGTTCGCCAGGAGTACGCACGCTCTTCCACGGCTCGCGGCGAAGCCGCCAGCGAGGCGCGCGCAAGGACGCGCGCCGCGTCGTGCATCCAGTCCTCGAGATCCGAGGCCTTGAAATCGCTCTCGCCCGCGCCATAACGCGCCAACAGGAGCAACAGCCGGGCCTCGAACACACGCGCGTCGTCCGCAGGCAGGCTTGCACTCAGGGCCGGCAACACGTGCAGGCAAAGCTCGATCGACGGCTTCCATTTGCCTTGCGCGCGCAGGCATTCGGCCAGCGCGAGCTGGGCGGAAATGGCGTACTGCCTGTTCTCGTCGCCGGTGGCCAGTCGCACCGCAACAAGTCGCTCCAAGAGTTTTTGCGCCTGCTCGGATTCGTCCTGGGCAAGCATTACCTGCGCAAGTCCATTCAAGGGCATGACTGCATCGTTCGGATCTTCGAAGTGCGCTCCGATCTCCATCGAGCGCTCGAAGTGCGCACGCGCCGCCACGAGGTTGCCGCGCCGCCGCTCGAGCTCGCCCAGATTGCAGAGCACGTACATCGCCCCGAAGCGGTCCATTCTGGCGTCGTGTTCGAAGGGCGCCAGAGCCGCAAGCAGCAACTGGTGCGCGCGGGGCATGTCGCCCAGCTCGATCAACGTGGCCGCCAGATTCTCGCGCAACTTGATCAGGCCCGGATGATCAGCCGGCAGGAGGCGTTCGGCGCGGGCCAGGCAATCCTCTTCGAGTTGGCGGGCAAACTCGAACTCGCCCGTCTGGGACAGCGCGGTCGCGTAGTTTCGCGCAGCATCCTGAATGCTGTCTTCGTCCTTGGATTCCAGCGCGCGGCGATAGAGATCGCGGTAGCCCCGTGCTGCGTCCTCACTGCGGCCCGAGGCCATGTCGATCTCCGCGACGATGCTTTCCCCGCGTTGGCGCTCGCTACTTTCAGGTGGCAAACGGCACTCGTACACCGCCATGGCAGCGGCGGCAAGTCGGGCCGGCCTTTCCAGTTCACCGGCCTGGCGCAGGCAATTGGCCAAATTGAAGCGCACCAGGGCGAGCTGAGTGTCGTCGGCGGAGAGAGTTCGCGCGTAGTACGCCTCCAATTCCGCATTGACCAGCGCAGAGTCTGCGGAACGCCCCATCTCGTAGAGCACATTCGCAACGCCAACCCTCGCCGCCAGCGCGGACCGTGACGCAGGTGGTTCGAAGTGCGCGCGAATTTCGGCTGCAGCGGCGGAAGCAGCCAACGCGGCCTCGAGTTCGCCTGCGGAAAATGCCGGGAAGACCGTGGACCATAGAGCGTCGGCCACGGCGCGACTCTGCATTGCCTCCGGCAGCGAAAGCAGATCGTTGATGGCTCCAGCGACAACGACGCGCTGTGCTTCATGATCGTCCGCCGCTTCGTATTCCTGCGCCTGGCGCAGCGCGTTGCTCGCAATGCCTGCCGCGCCGCGAGTGAATTCGTTCTCGTGCGCGAGTCCGGCACCCGCGCGTGCCCAGGCCCAGGGCTGGATGTCGCTCGCCTCGCACAGGATCACGCACGTGTCGCCTGCATGCATCGGAATCTCGATGCGCGCCGGACGCGCGGAAAGACCCGGCTCGTCGCGAGCAAGTTCGTTTCCTGAGCTGTCGTAGGCGGACAGCGCGCGCAACGCGCCCTCTCCATCCAGCCAGGCAATCAACGTTTCGTCCTGCGTTGCGGAGAGTCGCAACTCCTGGCTGAACTCGCGCTGAGCGTCGGCCTCTTCGCCGAGTCTGTAGAGCGCGCGCACAGCGCTTGGATCTTGGATCGACCCGCGCGCCACGCTTGCTGCGCAGGCCGTGCAGATCATCAGGAAAACCTTGAACGAAAACATCGGGCGCCGACCATACGGTTCGGGCGACGTGGGCAAGTCTAGCAGTCGAGTGAAAGCGTCCCGGAGCGGAGCAAGCAACGCGGATGGAATTGGCGCGCAGCCGGCCTCAGCGCCGCAATCGGGCGAATCCCCAGAAACTGGCGGCGGCCAAGCCGGCAAAGAGGACCAGAATCAAACCCGTGTCGAAGCTTCGCCGATCAGGCTGAATGAAGAGCATGACAACGCCCATCCCCAACCAAACGCTGAAGAACACTGACAGCAGCAGCAGAGCAGACTGGGCGGCGTAGTTGCGCAGTTTCAGTGCGGGTGATCCTGGGCCGGCAGCTCCGCTACGTCGGTAGCCATGGTCGCACGCCGAGCACCGTGCGCGGATCTGAAGCGAAGCGTCGCCAACGCGGTCACTGCTTCAACTGCGTGACGGAGGAGGGGCCAGGCCGCCCCGCAAGGCGGCCGAGTCCGTCGTACGCCGCATACTTGAAGCCTTCGCAAAGCGTCGGGTAGTTGAACACCATCTCAATGAAGGAGTCGATCCGTCCGCCGTGGTGCATGAGCGCCGCCGCGACGTGAATGATCTCCGAGGCGTTCTCGCCGATGATGTGCGCGCCCACCAGCTTGCGGCTGGAGCGCTGGAACACGAGTTTGATGATGCCGTCCTGGTCGCCGATGATCTGGCCACGCGCGTTCTGCGAGTACGCCGCACTGCCCGTCTCGACGTCGAGCCCCTTCTCCTTCGCCGATTCTTCGGTCTCGCCGATCATCGACATCTCTGGGATCGTGTAGATGCCGTACGGCAGCAACGGGTCGACGCGGTCCTTGTATCCAAGGTCGAAAGCGTGCGTAACGGCGACGCGCGCCTGTTCCATGGAGACCGAGGCCAAAGCGGGAAAACCGATCACATCGCCCGCGGCGTAGACATGCGGCGCGCTCGTGCGGTAGAAGGCATCCACTTTCAGGTTGCCGCGGTGATCAGGCTCGATGCCGAGCACTTCGAGGCCGAGCCCGGCGATCGCGCCTGTACGACCGGCGGCGTAGAGCAGTTGGCTGGCCGCGATCTGAGTGCCATCGGCGAGTTCCACGCTCACCTTTTCCGCCTGCCCTACGACAGTCTTGACCGGCACGCCCAGCCGCACATCCATGGCCAAGCGGCCGCGCATGACCTGCAGCAAGCGCTCGGCCATCTCGCGGTCGAGGAATGGCAGCAGTGCCTCGCGCGGCTCGACGAGCGTCACCTGCACGCCAAGCACCGCGAACATGGTCGCGTACTCGCAGCCGATCACGCCGGCGCCGACGACAATGAGTTCGCGCGGGACCTCCACGATGTCGAGGATCTCGTCCGAGTCATGGATGCGCACGTGCGCGAAGTCGATGCCCGGCGGGTGGTGCGGAAACGATCCGACAGCGACGAGAAAGACGTCGCCGTGTAGGCGCGACTTGCTGCCGCCGCTGCCCGTGACCTCGAGGGTGTGAGGGTCGGCGAAGCGCGCCGAGCCCTGGTACAGCCGGATGCCATGGCGCTCGATATTCTTGCCGACGCGCTCGCGTTCGGCGTCGACGACGAAGCGCTCTCGGCTCATCAGCTCGCGCGGGCCGAAGCCCTCGACCTTGAACTGCGGGAGTCCTCTCACGCCGCGCTGCTTGTAGCCCGAGAAATGCAGGCAGGTTTCGCGCAGCGTCTTCGACGGAATGGTACCGCTATTCGCGCAGGCGCCGCCAAGATGCGGGGCGCGCTCGACGATGGCCACGCGTTTGCCGAAGTATGCGGCCTGAGCGGCGCCTTTCTCCCCCGCGGGGCCGCTGCCGATCACGACCAGGTCAAACCTGTCGTCCATAGGTCATCAGTTTGACATGCTGCGAGCGTGGATGGACCGCGAACCTCTTGGTTCTGTGGCCCAAACTGGGGATGTGCAAGGGTCTCTGCGTCGCCGCCGGGTGAGGAACCCACGTCTTGAGCACGCAGTCTGCGCGGCTGGCGGAGCGGGTCTTGAAATTTTGGCCCGCGCCCGTGGCAGATGTGCCGTGCGGATGGCCCGAGCGCTCGCGTAGATCGGACTGGATCGCCGCTGCGCGGGTGCTACGCTTGGCCCTAGCTGTGGGAAGCGTCGAGTTCGCATTGTCTTGATCGCGCTCGTGTTGCGCTGACCTCAGCCCGTATGGCGGATCCCGCTCAGCAACCGTCGAGTCGTGGAGAGCCTCGAACGCCCTGGACACTTGTCCTGTTCGCGGTGCTTGGACTTTGGGTCGCACGCGGCGTGTTGGTGCTGTCCCAGGCGGACGTCTTCGGCTACGAGGAATTCGCCAAGGCAGCGCTCGGCCGCGCGTTGCTCGATGACCTGGGCGTCGAGCACTATCGACTCGCCTATCACTATTACGAGTTGGGCGGATTCCTTTTCAGCCACCTCGACGCGCTTTGCTTCACGCTCCTTGGGCCGAGCTTGCTCGCGCTCAAGATCGTGGCGCTCGCCTGGCAGACTGTCCTGCTCGTCGTCGTTTTGCTCCTGGCGCACAGAGCCTTCGGCAGCCGCGGTGCGACGCTTTGCGCGTTGATGTTCGTACTCGCGCCCGAGAGCCTGCAGAAACTCTCGCTCTTGGCGCTGGGGATTCACTTCGAGTCGATTGTCTTTCATGCCTGGATCCTGCTGCAGGCAGGTCGCATTGCCGTGGACGGCAGCGTGCGAAGGCGCGACTTCGCGGGACTCGGTCTGGCTTGCGGACTGGGCCTGTCGATGGACTTGACCACGCTCGCGGCGTGCTTGTGCGCAGCGCTGGCGGTCGGGACCTGGGCTCCGCGAAGTTTGGCGCGAGGGCGCTGGCTCTGGCTGATCGGTGGACTGGTCGTAGGCCTGATACCCTGGATCGCCATGGCCTTCCAAGTGGGGCCCGCGATCCTCGACTTGCACGGCGAACACCTCGGAGCGGGGAAGACTTGGAGCGAAGTGTTTGCGCAACTCGGCGACTTCGTGGCGGCGTTGTTCAAGGGTCGCACGACGCTCGACCTGATCGATCTGGCGTTGCGCTCAGCATTGTTCGTGTGCGGCCTGACCTTGATCGTGCGTGGAACACGCTCGCAGCAAGACTGGGCGCGGCTCTTGTTCGCGCATCTGGCGATTTTCTGCGCGGCCTACGTCGCGAGCCGTCTCGCCGTGGGCCGCGTGATGCACTACAACGAATTCGCGCGGCCTTCTCCGGCCTGGCTTTCATTCAGTCTTTTGAGCGCCGGCGCCTTGGCCTATGCGCTGCGCGGCCCGTCGAGGCTCAAAGTCATGCTCGCGCGCGCCGCGGTCGTCGCGCTCGTGTGCTTGGGCCTGCGCTCGCTGGTAGTCGCGATGGGTCCGTTGCCCGCCTCGCGCTGGGGTGAGTCCTTCGCGACACTTGCGTCGACCTCAGGCTGTACCTACGGCCAGTCGATGTCCGAGCTGTACTCGCACCTCGAAGGCAGTCCC
This sequence comes from Planctomycetota bacterium, assembly GCA_043760765.1. GTDB lineage: Bacteria > Planctomycetota > UBA1135 > UBA1135 > JADJQU01. Next base: position 8,079 of record JAYUOR010000566.1, read on the forward strand.
AAAGAGCGCGTCGCGATCATGCTGCGATTGACCGAACCCCGGCGCGAGCGGCTCGAGCCCCAATTGGGCAGCGCCGTGATCTGCACGCAGGTCAAGAGTCTCGACGAGGGCTTGTTGATGGCGAGAGAATTGGGAGCCGAACACTGGCAGGGTTTTGCGCTGGGCCTGGGCCGGCTCGTGCTGCGCGAGAGCAACCGGGATCTCCAAAAAGTAGCGGGAATTCTTGCTCGATTTGACGCCGAAGAGCAGCGCGTGCTGTTCGAGGCAGGCGGCCGTTTTGCCATGACCTCTGCGACGGCGCTCGAGTCGCTCAACGACGATATCGATGCCGCTTGGCAAGCGAAGTTGCCAGAGGCTTGGTTCGAAGGTCAGGGGTATCGACTGGGGCAAGTGCACATCGTCGATGCGAACGTGCCGTTCCATCGATTGAAGTCGATTCACCCTGCGTACGATCGACGCGCTGGCGAAGAGTTCATCGCGAAGCAGCCGGAAGAAGTGCGCGCGGCGCTCGAACGCGGCTGGATGCGGGCATTGAACGAACAGGAAGTTCGATAGGGCCGCCCGTACGGTGCCAGGCACCGTACAGGCGATAGGGCGCGCGACTGTCGTCCGGGGGGCCGTGCGATTGGATCTATCCCACTACGGCGGAATCCACCTAGTGATCCTTCGCGGGGGCGGGTTGCCATTTGCCTTCGTCGGTGCCTTGGGTGTAGCCGAGGCCGGCCATGCTGTTGATTCCGGAGGCGCCCAGGCCGATGCCGGGGTTGCGCTTCGCTTTCTGCTGCAGCGCGAGCATTTGTTTGGCGCGCTTGACCATTTCGGCCGCGCGCTCGCTGAAGTCGGGACGTTGACTGAGATCCACTTGCTCGAACGGATCGTCGGCGATGTTGTAGAGCGCGCAGGGATCGCCCGGCATCGTCGGCGCGAAGTGCACGACGTAACCGTCCTCGCGCAAACCATAGAGCCTGGGCACTCGGCCTTCAGGATCGCGGTTGTGCCCCCTCCACCAACCTCTTTCGGTGGCATAGAAAATCGGCTGGGGCACGGGCTTTGCGCTGAGCAGGTCGACTGCGTCGCGCACGCCGCGCATCTGCGCGCCGCCGAAACTCGCCAAGCTGTTCGCGAGGAAACGATTGGAGACTTCCCAGCTCACGCGCTCGCCGCGCGGAATGCCCGGACCCGCGAGGATCAGCGGAACATGCGTCAGCTCGCGATACAGCGTATGCGAGTGTTCGAGCATGCCGTGGTCGAACAACTCTTCGCCGTGATCCGAGGTGAAAGCGACCACGGTCTTCTTGTCCAGTCCAAGACGTTCGAGCGCGTCGAGCACGATGCCGCAATAATGATCGGTGGTGCCGACGCAGGCGTCGTAGGAATCCGTGATCCAGGCCGCATGCGCCGCGGGAACGATCTGTTCGGGATGCGCGCGGCCGTCGGCATCGACGGTCTCGCCCTGGATCAGCCGGCCCGCATAGACGTCCATGCCGTCGCCTTTCTCGCCATTGCGCTCCAGCTTCGGAAAATCGTCGGGCAGCGTGCCGCCCAGGCGCGCGAGTTCCGCGGGCAACGGCTCGTGGGGCGTGTGCGGATCGACGATGTGCAGAAAAAGAAAGAAGCGGCTGTCGGCGAGGCGTTCGAGTGTCGCCACCACGTTGTCGATAACCGCGGACGTCGGGCGCAAGTTCGGCGCGCTGTCAAAGCTCTCGAATCCCTGGTCGAAATAGCGCTCGGGCGCGATCAGCGGATTGCACGAGAAGGCCGCGGTGGTGAAGCCGCGCTGCTGCAGCGCTTCGGCCACGGTCTCGATCGAAAGATCCAGCGTGCACGATTCCTTCGAAGTCGCGCCGTGCTCGTCCGCGGGCAATCCGGTCAAGATCGAAGCGGTCGAAGGCAACGTCCAACTGGCCGTGGCGAACGCGTTTTCGAACAGGAGCCCTCGCGCCGCCAGACGATCGACGTGCGGCGTGGTCGGCTTCTTGTAGCCGTAGCTCGACATGCGATCGGCGCGCAGTGTGTCGATGACGATCAACACGACGTTGGGCCGCTCCGGCTCGGCACGTGTGCGCGGCCGGCGCGGCTCGCGTTCGATCGTAGCGCCGCCGAAGCCAGCACTCAGACCGCGCGCGGCTTCTGGAATCTCGCCGGCTTCGAAGTCGGGCAGACTGGTGCGCAGGCTGAGCTTCTGACCGGCGCGCAAAGCGATGCCTGCTTTTCCCCCGACGTGTTGCCAGGCGTTTTCGCGCGCGAGCCCCGTGTCGCGCAACTCCAGCATGCTGCGCACGACGATGATTTCGTCGTAGACGCGCGCGCCGTCGAGCGCGACCTCGAAGCGCACGCGCAGCCGACCGTCGAAGTTCTTGAGCAGCGGGCGAATCGAGCGGTCGAAGCCCGCCGCGACGTGCAGGCTCGCGCCGTCTTCTTCAGCAGCGACCTCGAGCGAGACCTCGCAGGTCGGCGGCATGAGAATCGAAGGCTTGTCACTGCCATCCTGGCTCAGGTCGACCGTCGGACTCATGACGCCATACGAGAACGGATGCTGCGCGTCTTGCTTCACGACGTTCCAGCGGCTCTTCGCCTGCACGAGGTCGGTGACGATCTCGCGCACCGGCATCGTCGGCGGACGCGAAGCCATGCGCGCGACCCAAGCCACGGGCGCGGCGAGTCCGATGAGCAACGCCAGCGCGAGCACCGGCATCGAACCCGCGATCGTTCCCAAACGGGTCTTGCGGGCGAGCACTGCGGCCAGTCCCAGACCTGCGCTTGCCGCGAGAGCCAGCGTCACGATCGACTGCCTTGATGCAAGACCCAAAGCATGCTCGCCGCCGGCGACGTCGATCGCCGCTGCGAGAGGCGAACCGCTCAGCACTGAAAAGCACAGCAGTACCGCCAGCGCCAGCGCTGCGACCTGCGCCACGGGCCGGCGTGCGGCGAAGACGAGTGCCGCGGCGAGGAGCGAGAGCGCGATCGCATGCAGCGCGATCAGGGAAAGGTGCGACGCCGCGGCCCACTGCACTGTATCGAGCGCCACATCGCGCTCAGTTTGCGCGAGCACCGCCAGCACTGCCGTTCGCGCCAGGACCAGCGCTCCAGCGAGCACGAGCGCGCCGCTGAGCCAGGCACGCGCCGTGCGTCTGCGCTCTAGACCTCCCGTGAGGTTCTGCTCGAGATTTTGGGCCATCTTCAAATCATAAGGATGAGACGGCCTTCTGGCTTGCGGATCAACGATTCGACGAGAGCCAAGCCAGCCGATTCGCTCGCTGATCGATTCTTCGCCCCACGACGCCGGCGGCGTTCCGCGCGGGACTGAATGCGGCTACCATCGGCGCGCCATGGCCAAGAAGAATTCCAAAGCGGCGGTTCGCCCTGCGCGCGCCGATTCCTTCGACAAGAAATTGATCGTCGCGGTGCTCAACCGCATTCTCGAGATGGAGCTCGCCGGCGTGGTGCGCTACACGCACTACTCGCTGATGGTCTTTGGGTACAACCGCATTCCGATCGTGTCGTGGCTGCGCACGCAGGGCAGCGAGGCAATCGCCCACGCGCAGCAGGCGGGCGAGTGGATCACGCACCTTGGCGAGCATCCCTCGCTGTCGATCGGGCCGCTGCTCGAAACGCACAACCATGACATCGGCGCGATCCTGCGCGAGTCGCTGGAGCACGAGCAGGTCACCCTGGAGCTCTACAAGGAACTGCTGGCGCTGGTCGCCGATCGTTCGGTGATGCTCGACGAGTACGCGCGCGCCATGATTCTCGCCGAGGAAATACACTGCGGCGAAGTCGACAAGATGCTGCGCCATCCCGGCGAGACCGGGTCGGTCGCGCGCTAGCGGCGCGAGCGAGTTTCGGTACGAAAAACGTAGACCCGCCCGGCGTGATTTCGCTCGGCGCCCGCGCTCGCTATCGTGTCCCCCGCCGCTCGGGAAGCACGACCCGGCGAGCGGCGCTCCCACGCTGGGTCGAGAGATTCGAATATGTCGCTTTGCTCTCGCTCGAAGTTCAGTGATCGGTCTATTCCTGCGGCGTTCGCACTCGCATTCTTCGCAACAACTGCGATCGCCCAAGACGCCAAGCACACGGTCCCGATCTTCACCGACGGTCAAGCCCAGATCGTCGAAGGCTTCAAGGATCCCAAGCAGTGGATCCAGCACGATCTGTGGGTCGAAGCCGACTTCGACTCCGACGGCGACGGCGAGCCTGATCGCTTGCACGTCGATGTCACACGCCAGGCGCAGACCGACAGCGAAGGCCTCAAGGTCGCCGTCGTCTACGAGTCGAGTCCCTACTTCTCCGGCACGGGCACTACCGACAGCCAGTATTTCTGGGATCCGAAGCAGGAGCTCGGCGACAAACCGCCCAAGCGCACTCCCATGCCTTCGATCGCCGTGATGTCGCAGCGGCCGCTGATGTCGAGCGACTTGATCAACGCCTGGGTGCCGCGTGGTTTTGCGGTCGTGCACTCGGCCTCACCGGGCACCGGCTTGTCGGAGGGCTGCCCCACCGTCGGCGGCAAGAACGAATCGCAGGCGCCCAAGGCCGTGATCGATTGGCTGAACGGCCGCGCGAAGGGCTACACGCTGCCCGACGGCGGCGAGGAAGTGAAGGCGACGTGGTGCACCGGCAAGGTGGCGATGACGGGCACGTCGTACAACGGCACGCTCTCGCTCGCGGCGGCGACTACGGGCGTCGAGGGGCTCATGGTCGTTCAGCCCGACGCGCCGAATACCTCGTACTACCACTACTACCGCTCGAACGGCCTGGTCCGCCATCCGGGCGGCTACATGGGCGAGGACATCGACGTGCTCTATGACTTCATCGACAGCGGGCCGATGGACCGGCGCGATTGGTGCGACAAGAACGTGCGCGACAAGCAACTTGCAGCTAACGCCGATCGCATGAGCGGCGACTACAGCGACTTCTGGGCCAGCCGCGACTACTTCAATGCGCTTGCGGGCGTGAAATGCGCGGTGTTGCTCTCGCACGGGCTCAGCGACTGGAACGTGATGCCCGAGCACAGCATTCGCATCTTCGAGGGGCTCAAGGCCCACGGCGCGACGCCGTCCTTGTACTTGCACCGCAGCGGACATGGCGGCCCCCCGCCGTTCGCGACGCTGAACCGCTGGTTCTCGCACTACCTCTATGGCGTCGACAACGGCGTCGAGAAGGACCCGCGCGTGTGGATCGTGCGCGAGGGCGCCAAACGCGACGAGCCGACCGCGTACGCCGACTACCCCAATCCCGATTCGGCGCCGGTGACGCTGCACATCGAGAAGGGCGGCGAAAAAATCGGCAAGCTGACGACGGCGGGAAGCGCGAGTCAGGGCAAAGAGGCGCTCGTCGACGACGTTGCTATCGACGGGACCACGCTCGCGCAGGCGGCAGACTCCGAGAATCGGCTTTTGTACGCGACGGAAATTCTCAGCGCGCCGTTGCACATTTCAGGCGCGCCGCGAATCTCGATCAAGCTTTCCTGCGACCACCCGGCGGCGAATCTTTCGGTGTGGCTCGTGACCTTGCCGTGGAGCGAAGAGAAGCGCAGCGAAGCCAACATCGTCACGCGCGGTTGGGCCGATCCGCAGAATCATGCCTCGCTCACGAAAGGCGAGCCGCTCGCCAAGGGCAAGTTCTACGAGATGCAGTTCGATCTGCAGCCCGACGACCAGATCATCCCCGCCGGCAAGCGGCTCGCGCTGATGATCTTCTCCAGCGATCGCGACTTCACCCTGTGGCCGCGCAAGGGCACGAAACTGTCGATCGATCTGGGCGCGACTAGCATTGAATTGCCGATCGTCGGCGGCGTGACGGCGTTCGAACACGCGCTGTCGGCGGCGAAGTGACGGAAGAAGACAACGGTAGCAGGCCCGACTTCTGCAGGTGGCCGAAGCGGCCGATCGCGTCCCAGAATTCGAAGTCGAGCCTGGTACCGTACCCCCATCCCCCTTGACGGTGTTACCCTGAGTGGGTGATCAGCGAGCGGAGTTTCTATCCTCTTTTGGCGACCCTCCCGGTCCATGAGCCGTTGGACACGGCTGGCGTGCTCCGCGCGGCACAGAACGGGATAGAGAGCTTCCTCGCATGTCCCTGAACGACGCTAGCGAATGGGTCACGACTTCGACCATGCTCCAACGCTTGTCGGATTTCGACGACCGGGGCGTGTGGGAGAAGTTGAGTCAACGCTTCGTGCGACCGATCCACGCGTATGCACGGAAACGCGGCTTGAGGCCCGACGAATGCGAAGACGTTGCGCAAGACTCGCTCCTGGCGTTTGCTCAAGCCTTTCGGCGCGGCGACTACGATCGCGCGCGCGGGCGCCTGTCGCATTGGCTTTTCGGCATCGTGTGGCGGCGAATCGATCATGTAAAGCGCAAGCCGGATCGTGTCGGAAACGGCGGACCCGTGCGCCCCGTCGATTCTGTTGAATGGATGAACCTCGAAGCGCCACGCGCAGTCAGCCCGGAATGGGAAGAAGTCTGGGAGCGCACGATGCTCGAGGATTGCCTGCGCCAGATTCGCGTCGAATTCGAACCGAAGACCATGCGCGCGTTCGAGATGCTCGTGCTCGAGGATCGATCCATCGAGGATGCGGAGAGCGAACTTGCAACATCGCGCAACGCGCTCACGATCGCGAAACACCGCGTCTCGAAGCGCCTGCGTGAGTTGATCGAACAATGCGACGAGGTGCGGCCTTGACGCCGATCGAAGCCTGCCCGCCGCTCGAAGAGATCGAGCAGCTCGTCCTGGATCGGCTGGAGGCGGCGAGGTCGTCGCGGATTCGTACGCACCTGACGACGTGCATCACGTGTTCGCGGCAGGCGGAAGAATTGCGCGCTGACCGCGAGCTCGGGGAGCGCTTGCGGCGCTCGCTCGGCGGCGTGAACGACGAGATGCTCCCGACGATCGACGGCTACCGTGTCCTGCGCGAGATAGGCCGCGGCGGGATGGGTGTCGTGTACGAGGCCGAACAAATCGCGCCCAAGCGGCGTGTCGCCCTCAAGGTCGTGCGCGGGGTTCAGTTCGTCGATGCGCACACGCTGCGCCTCTTCCAGCGGGAAATCAGCATCCTCGCGCGCCTCGAACACCCCGGCATCGCGTCGCTCTACGGCGCGGGCGAAACCAAAGGCGAGCACTGGTTCGCGATGGAACTGGTGAACGGCAGGCCGTTCACACAGCACGCCCAGAAGCTCGATATTTCGGCGAAACTCGAATGCTTCAGCCAACTGTGCGAGGCGATCGAGCACGCGCACCGTCAGGGCGTCGTGCACCGCGACTTGAAGCCGTCGAACGTGCTCGTCACCGACGCGGGCCGCGTTCAGGTGCTCGATTTCGGCCTGGCGAAGATCACCGATGTAGATGTCTCGCATGCGACCGAGGCGGGTCACGTCCGTGGCACGCTCGCCTACATGAGCCCCGAGCAAGCCCGCGGCGATCCGTCCGCGATCGGACTGCAGAGCGACGTGTACTCGCTCGGCGTCATCCTGTACGAACTCTTGTGCAACGCACTGCCGATCGACACGACGGGTGTCGCAATCCACGAGGCCGCGCGCCGCGTCGTGGAAGAAGCGCCGCGCAAACCGTCCGCGATCGTGCCCGCGCTGCGCGGCGATCTCGAGACGATCGTCTTGAAGGCGCTGGAGAAGGATCCGCGGCGGCGCTACGCCGGCGTCGCGGCTTTGGCCGAAGACGTGCGTCGTTTCCTGGCAAGCGAAGTGATCCTCGCACGACCGCCGAGTTCGGCGTACGAACTCAAGCAGCTCGTCGCGCGGCACAAATTGCCCTTCGCCCTCGCCGCGCTCGTCGTCGTGGGCGCGCTCGGCACGGCGATCTGGACTTCGATTCTCTACAGCCGCGAGTCCGATCTGCTCGCCCTGCAGCGCAACTTGTCGCAGGAACGCCAGACGGCGCTGTTCGCGGAGCAAGCTGAGCGCGCGCGCGCCGTGAAAGCGACCGAGGAAGCCCAGCATCAGACGTCGCTTGCCGAGGAACGGCTCGTGCGCATGGACTTCGCCGTCGAGGCGCGCGAGACGAGCCTGGGCTTCCTGGTCGATCTCTTCCGTGAAGTGGGCCAAGCGGGCCGCAGTTCGAGCACGCTCACTGCCGCCGATCTCCTGAGGCGGGCGATTGAGCGCCTGAAGGAGCGCAAAGACAAGAATCAGGGCGCGCGAATGATGCTGTTGTCGTACGTCGGAACGGCCGCCATGCATGCCGGTCTGCTCGACGAAGCCTCGAAACTCCTCGAAGAAGGCGTCGAGATCGCGCGACGCGATCAGCCCGGTCTTCCGGTGTTGGCATCGCTGCTCGCGAGCCTAGGAGCGCTGCGCCGCGAGCAGGGCCGTGGGCCCGAGGCCATCGAATTGTTGAAGGAAGCCAACGCCATTTATGCTGCCACGCAAGGAACGGAGAGCCCGAATTCGATCACAGCGCGTATCAATTACGCGCAGAATTTGCGCGACACGGGCAATCCGCGACTGGCTGCGGACATCATGCGCGAGGCGCTCGCGAAGAACGAACCGTCCGAGGAGTTGCGCGACAAGCGAATTGGAATGCAAGGGATCCTCGGGCAGGCACTCTGCGACATGCGCGAAATCGAAGCGGCGCAGACGATGCTCGTCGCCGCGATCGCCGAGCACGAACCAGAGGGGCCTAGCGTAGGCCTCGCAAACTTGATTCACACTCTGGGAGTGTCCTTTGCCCACGTCGGTAAGCACGAACCGGCGCGCGAGCAATTTCAGACGGCACTCGATATGCGGCTCACGCTCCTCGCTCCCGACGATGACGCACTCGCGGCCTCCTACAATGCGCTCGGCGCCATGGCCATGGAAACCGGTGACTTGCCTACTGCACTCGATTTCATGGAAAAGGCCTGCGCACAACAAGTCAAGCGCTATGGCGTGGACAGCAGGCAAGTCGCCTATTACGAATTCAATAGAGCGCGTGTCCTGATTTCGAACGGCGATTTCGACGCGGCCGAGCCGCTCGTGCGTCACGCACTTGAAGTCCGCAAGCGGGCTTTCGGAAACGACAGTGCCTTCGTCGCCGACATTTTGGTTGTTTCCGCTGAAATCGCGATGAAACGACAAGACACGAGCAGCGCCGAGACTGCGCTCAGAGAGGCGGTGCGCGTCATGGACCTCAGCAACGGCAAGCCACATCCCAACACGATTCAAGCCCGGTTCCGCCTCGTAAAGTGCCTCATGGCACAGAAGCGCTTTGACGAAGCACGCGAATTGATGGGAGAGATTCAAATCGCCGCGAAGACCGCGAAGCAGCTCAATGCGTCCTCGGTGAAGAGCATCGAGGATCTGGCCAAAGAGCTCGAGCAACTCGCCGGGGATGAAAGCGCGAATGACACCCCGGCCGCGAAAGAGGGCGCGCTTCCAAAGAAGCACTGACCTGGGCGGGGCAGGTGCTTCCGAGCTCCTATTGGCTTGGTGGGACAGATGCGCCCGAGATTCAGCGGCCGCGAGCGCAGCTCGCTGACGGCACCGGAGCAGCCGTGACTTGGGATCCGAGTGCGGGAAGACCCCCGCCGAAGAGCCTGCGTGTCGCGTGCATGCGGCTCGCTTTGGAATTCAATCGCGTTCAGCCGCGTCCTTTCTGTGCGCCGCTGCATCCGCGACGCGGGGCGTGCTCGATAACGGACCGAACCGCAACGTCTTGGCGGCGATCAGGCGCTCTGGTTTCCCAGGCGGGGCGGCGGGCCACAAGGTGTCTCCAAAGCGCCTCGCGCGGGTGGGTTGGGACACGCAGGGTCGAACTCCGAAGCCGGGGGCAGGTTCCGGACACCGATCCCTGGGGTGGCTTTCCTTGATTATCCGGACGAATTCCCGGTTTCCGTGAAAGAATTGCCGTCGCGCAGGACAGATCGAGAGTGAGAGCCGTGCGCCATGCATAGCGCCACTCGTGAGCGCGTCCCAATGCCTCGATACCGGACGTCTTCCATGTCCTTTTCTTTTCGCTGCCTTTCGATCGTGTACCTGGTCCTGACCTCCGCGAGAGCGCTCGCGCAGTCGCCTTGCTACGCCAAGCACCATAAGTTGTTGTAATGAAGCGGGGCCGACGCGAAGCGGGCCCGTGTCCCATCCCGATGTCCCTGTCAGGAAAAAGCCTCGATGAAGTTGCTGCCTGCCCTAATGCTTGCGTTTTGCCTGCCCGCCACGGCCCAGGTCTTCGAAGACTTCGAGCACAACAACCTCGGCCTCTACACCGCAGTCGGTAGCGGCACATCGACAACCATCAATGCGGCTTCCGCGCACGACGGTAACCTCGGCCTCGGCTTCGCCGCGGGCACGGCGCCGTGGTACTACCGCACTGACGTCCTGTTCGGAGCCGGCTCGGTCATGCGCACTTTTGTTCGTACGAGCGCGAGCGACGGGCGGACCTATGTCGGCTTTTCCGCCGATGCCTCGGGTTGCTGGAGCGCCATTGTTGCCACGAACAGCAATGAGCTAGCGCTGCAAGAGAACTTCAACTACAGCCTGTATACCGATAGAGCCACGACATCCTTCACTTTTGCCGACAACACCTGGTATCAGCTTGAAGTCGACTGGGCCGCCAATGGTGACGTGACGCTCAATTTGTATAACGCGTCTGGAACTGTGCGGCTCACCAGCACTCCGACGTATCCCACGGGTCAGCTGGCCGCGAAGGGTTTCGCCTTCCGCGGCTTCGACAACACCGGAAGAATCGACCTGGACACTCTCTCGCTCGGTGTCGGCACGCCGCCAGTGGTCTATTGCACCGCGAAAACAAACTCGCTGGGTTGCGTGCCAACGATCGGGTTCAGCGGGATTGCCAGCGCCACGGCAGGTTTTGGTTTCGTCGTCAAGGGCACGAACGTGCGCAACAACAAGACCGGCATCCTGCTCTACGGCGTCACCGGGCAAGCCGCGACTCCGTTCCAGGGCGGTACGCTGTGCGTGAATAGTCAGATCAGGCGCACGGGCGCCGTGCATTCGGGCGGGACTCCTGCGCCGGCAAGCAACTGCACGGGTGTGTACTCGATCGACATGAACGCCTTTGCGGTCAGCGCCGGTCCGCCCGTGCCGCTGCCGCAGCTGAGCACGCCCGGCAGCGTGGTCAACTGCCAGTTCTGGGGCCGCGATCCCGGCTTCGCCCCACCCAACAACACGACGCTCACGAACGGACTCGAATACATCGTCCGGCCTTGAACTGAGTGGACCAGCCAACCCCTTGTTGACGATTTTGCTCTAGCCAGTGCGGATCAGCTTCGTGCGGATCTTGGTGCCTGCCGCTCTACCGTTCGTACTCGAATGAGACGGATCGTCTCGGAGGGTCGGTCCAAGCGCATGCCCCCTGGGCCGTCCATTCGGTGCGCCACGCCGTCCGCGACCTCCTGAGCTGCTGGGAACTGGACCGAACGCCCACGCTCTGGCGGCGATCATGCGCTTGGAAGTTCCATCCGCGCCGAACGCCTCACCCGGGTGAATCCTGCGGCGTCAGTCCCCTGGCGCGTCGACGGGTCATGAGCTGCTCTCGAGCGTCTTGCGAGAGAGGCGCTGAGCGCCGGTGATCAGGCGCCGAGCCCGAGAACAGGCCTTGGACAGCGATTCTCGGGGGCATCCAAGGACTTCGGGACGAATTCCCGGTTGCCGTGAAAGAAACGCACCCTCGCGGGACAGACCGAGAGTGAGAGCTGTGCGCTGTGCATGGCGACACCAGCGCATTTGCCTCTTCCCCTAGACACCTGAGGTCTTCCATGAGTTTGTCTTTCCGAAAAGTTCTCCTCCGCGCGGCCGTCGTAGTGATGGCCATCGCAGCCGCGTCACCGTCCAGAGCCGGAGACCACATCGACGCCAGCACGCTGGTCTCGATTCCGCACGGGACGTTCGGCGGAGTCCCGTACACACGCTATGAGGCCATGTTCGATGGCGTCACGCCCGAAGGACGACCCTACCGTGTGCCCTGTCAGATCATCGCCCCGCTGCATCCCCAAGCCGGGAGCGGTCGGTTGCTGTTCGATTGGCTCGTCCCGAGCACGATCTACACTGCGGTTGGGCAGGAGCAGGCGGATGCGCGCTACACACTGACGGACGACTTCATCTTCGGCAGAGGTCTCTCCTACGCAACTGTTCGCTGCAACCCGGAGGGCCTTGGGACTCGGTCTCCGGTCAGCGACCCAACCAGGCCGTGGTCGGATGGTCTGCTGGACACATCCTCGGAGTTCATCCTCTCGGCCGCCGACGAGTTCGACATCGTCGCCGACTATGTGAAGGCGCTGCGGACGGACCCCGTCGCTCTCCAAATTCTCGGCGATATCAACCGGACAGCGGCGTTCGCCTACTCGGCCTCGGGCTGGCGACTCCGCGGCCTCTTGCGGATCAAGAAGGGCGAAGGCCTGTTCGACTTCTCCCTCGTGGGGGGAACCGGCAAGGGATTCGAGCGTCCGTCAGGGACTGAAATCAAATCTTCGAACGTGGAAAAACCGCCGCGTGCTGGGGCGGGACTAGAAATCGACTTCCAATCGGAGACCGACATGCTCATCGCTGATGCTCACAAGACCAGGCACGAGGAGCCGAACTACCGCGTCTACCAGTTTGCGGGAGCCGCGCACATTCGGGACATCGATGCAGCCATGTTTGGCTGCCCAGAGCCGGAGAAAGCCAACTCGGCCGAATGGACCCCGTTCTTTCGGGCGCTTTTCGTTGCCGGTGACAAGTGGTGCGACGGGATCGCGCCGCCGCCGAGCCTCTGGCTAGGGGCTCCGAATGATCCGACGATCGTCCGCGACGCGAAGGGGAATGCTCGCGTTCGCTTTGTCGGCGGGTGCCCTGTGAACACCAGCGGCTTCCGGCTGCCGGAAGTCGCCGTCGGCGAGAATCAATACATCCCACTCGACCCGTCCTACAACGACGGCTCGGCGCTTGGCAGCTTCCGCGTGATCGCGGGTGGACATGTCGATCTCACGGATAGCTTCACCAACCACGCCCAATACGTCAGCCAGGTGACGTTCCATGCTTTGGGGTTGAAGGCCTGGGGTTACCTGCTGGCAGCGGATGCCGACGCGATCATCCAGCGAGCGATCCAGTCTGACATCGGCAACTGATCACGGATCCCTACTGCGTGGCGATACGGTGCCAGGCTCGGCTTCGACATCCAGGTGTCGAAGTCAAGCCTGGCACCGTATCCAGACTCCGACGGTCAGTGAGCGTTCGACCAGCTCTTCGTGCGCAGCACGCCATCGCCCTGGCCGAAATAGACATTGCTGAAAGGCTTGCCGGACTTTACGTCGTAGAGCGTGACGTGCAGATATCCGGCGGCCGGAATGAGCTGCGTGAGCTCGAACGAATTGCTGCCGCGTATGACCACGGCCGCCTGCGATCTCAAGTCGGCGCGTGAGGTCTGATTGCTCTCGATGGTCGTCGTGCCAAAGTAGAGCGTGCCCGACTCGTGTGAGCTGAGTCGACAAGTCCCGCGCACGGTCACGACGTCGCCTGGAGCAATTGCCGGCCCGCTGGAGCGCAGCTCCTCGATGACGATCTCGTCGCCAGCAGCGAGTTCGCTGGCCCCGAGCTCGAACGCGATTGGAACGGGTGCGCCCACGATCGCACGCGGCGCGCTGGAGCAAGCTGCGAAGAACGCGCTGACCGACAGAACGAGGATGGAGCTCGACATTCGCATGGTAAGCATCTCTGGCGTGTCAAGTAGCAACTCCTACCCTATCTCCGGGCAGGCAGCTGGTAACGGCCGATCTGGAAACGGCGCCAGGATCGACTTCGACGCCCCGGTGTCGAAATCGAGTTGAGGGATCGAGCGACCTTAGGATGAATGTCATGGGAATCGTGCTGTACTCGAGCGACTGGCACCTCGGTCACGACAGGGATTTCATTGTCGCTGAACGGGGGCACGGCTCACTGGCAGAACACGACGAAGCCATTCTCCAGCACTGGCGCACCAGCGTCACGAATGCCGACGATCTGATCTTTGCCGGCGACATGTTGATGGGCCCGGACAAGTTGAACCGGGCGCTGGCGCTGCTGACGAGCATGCCCTACCGGACGTTCCACTGGGTCCAGGGCAACCACGATCCGCGCTTCGACAAGCTGGAAGGCATGCTGCCTCAGGGTCGCGACATCCGCTTGTATCCGATGGGCAGCAATCCGCTCATCCACGGACGAACCGTATCTCATTTTCCACCGGGCCTGCTCGGAGTCCGCTTCGATGATCAGCGGGATTTCTCGAGGTACGCGCCGAAGATGGGCCCGGGACAATTCGTGCACGGTCACACGCACAGCAAGTCGCCAGGGAATTCCATTGGAGAGTCCGTGCTTGTCCATGTGGGCTGGGATGCGCATGGAGCGTTCCTTGTGCTTCCGGACGCGTCGTAGTGCTCGGCAATCATGGGCGCGCTTTGAGTGCCACGCTGAGAAGTCACTGGGACTCGCAGGGCTCTCGAACTGCGACCGCACGCCGGCGAGCCGCAGCGGCAAGGACCGTGCGCAACGGATGCGGACGACGATTCCGACTTGGCGTTTTGCTTGGAGTCACGGGGTGAATCGCAGCAGACTTCGCTAGACTCTACTGGCGGCTCTGACGCACAAGGACCGCGACAGGCACCCGGCGGGAGTGGCGAAATCGGCAGACGCGCGAGACTTAGGATCTCGGGCGAGGAACGCTGGCGGATGCGTGCAAGCTGCTGGAGTCGCAACCACTTGCGGCGATTCGCACCCAACACCATTCGAGCGTCTTACCGTTTTGCTGGGCGTCGGCGGTTCAAGGGGACGGAGATCTGCGCTTGATCCTTGGTTCACGGAGCGCGCTTCCTGTTGCCGTGCGTCGGACGCTCGCGATGGCCTGTGCGGAGTGGACGGCGCCGGTGGGACCGATCGTTTCTGATCGATCAGATCGATGCACCACACTGGCGTGTCCGAAGCTGAAGGTAGGGCCAACAATCCCTCAGGATTTGCGACCCCACGGAGACTGCGGCGGTTTCTGATAACACCTCAAAGTCGTCTGGTGATCTACCCGGTTTCCTGCTCGGCCACTCGATCCGGAATCGAGAGGCGCTCTTCTCGCTTGCATCCTCGGTGGTCGACGCGACCGGAAGAACTGAAACTTGCGGTTCTGCGCGTTGCCGGGGTCGACGGTCAGATTCTGTAATTTGATCGAGAAGGCGCCGCCTCGGCCGTCTGCACCATGAAGATCCACCTACTCTCCGACTTGCATCTCGAGTTCGCCGACCTGGCGCCTCCTCGTCCGGCTTGCGATCTCGTCGTGCTCGCCGGCGACATCCACGTCGGCACACGCGCCGTGCCCTGGATCGAGCGCCACTTCGCCGACGTACCGGTGGTCTACGTGCTCGGCAACCACGAGTTCTATCGCGAGAACCTCACCCGCCTGCACGAAAAGTTGCGCGCCGAGTTCACGGCGC